>NZ_JBCEWQ010000002.1:0-173309 GCF_038448545.1 Streptomyces sp. CLV115 | reverse complement strand
GCACATCCTGCACTGGTCGACCTGGCGCCGACGACGACAACACCAGGCCCGCATCAGTCACTACAAACGGCGCGGGCACAGCCCCTGACCTGGCCATCAGTCACGGCAAGCACCGTTGCAGTACTAGCGGCCGAGGGCCCGTCGCACGGTCAGGTTGTGGTACTTCCGCAGCCGGTACAGTTCCCAGCACGACAACACCGTCACCGACACCGGGGCGCCGAGCAGGAACACAATCCGGGCAAGGACCGGAACCTCGGCGTTCTCGTTGTTGATCACGTCCAGGGCGGCCATCACCCACACCAGCAAGGTGGCGAGGATCGGCGGCAGCACCTCGTGGATGTCGGCGGTGCGGAACACGTGCATGAGGCAGAGCGCGATTCCGTACAGGACGAAGCCCAACGACCAGGCGCAGAGGGTGATGAGGACGACCGTGCCAGGGATCCCGATGGCGTCGCGGAAGCCGGCGGTCTCCCGGTCGGGGGCGACAGCCAGGGGGAACGTGGCCATGGAGCCCATCAGAGCCGCCACCGACCCGAAGGACTTCAGGGACCGACGCAGGTAGAGCCCGCGCAGCGCACCCCGTGCGGCGAACGCGAACACGGCGATCACGAACGGGAAGGCGCACACAAGGACGAGTGTGCTGATCCAGCTCTGATCGAACTTGTCGCCCGCGACGGTCTCGACGCCCTTGGCTGTGTCGACGGGCTTGTACGACATGACCAGCACGAGCCAGGCGGCGGCCCCGATCCCGGTCCGCCACATCTGGATCTTGCGCACCGTCAGGTCCTCGACGGCACCCGGACGCGAAGGGCGGAAGGCCCGCTGGGCCGCGTAGAACGGGTTGTAGACGCACTTGAGTATCCGCTGACTTCGCGTCAGCGGCGGTCGGGGCGGGCGCGGGAACGGCGGCTGCGGGCCACCGCCGTGCGGCTGCGGCGGGTATGGGCCCCAGCCCTGCGGATGCCCCGGGTACCCCTGCGGCGGCACCGGCACGGGCTGCGGCGGACAGGGCCCCCCGGCAGGACCGCCGGGGTAGGGGTGGTGTCCGGCCCCGGGGTAGGGCTGATGGCCGGGACCTGGGCTCGGCGGTCCGCCGGGGCCGGGTCCGCCCGTCGGACCCCGATAACCATTGCCGTACGTACTCATGCGGTGCACCCCCGAGGTTCTGGTCCATGCCGCGAGCGGCACGGGCCGACCCGCCCGCTCAGCGTGCGGCGTGATCCTACCCATCGCAGAGGCCGAGAAGTGCACGTTCCGGGACCGGGCCGGGCACCTGGGGCACGACAGGGAGCGGCAACGTTCCTCCGGCGGTCCTGATCTCGCTACCGCCCCGTCCCTGGACCTGGACGAGCGCTCCCGAACTGAAGAACGCGGCGACCGTGAGGAGCGTCAAGAACCGGCTTCGCACACGACAGTGAGCAGCGCGTTCCGTGTGCTTTCAGCAGCTCGCCGACGCGCGCCTTCAGGAGAGCGAGGTCGGTCTGCGGGGCGGCGGGACGGCCCGGAGCAGCTCCCACAAGGGGCGTGTGCCGGCCGCCCACGTACCGAGGGTGTCACGGTCGACGACGTGGAGGCGCTGCTGTTTCGCGAAGGTGACGGCCGGGGCCGTGACGCGGCCGTTGGTGACGATCACCGCGATGTCGGCACCGTGCACTGGGCGGGCGGTGCCGTTGAGGACCTGGAGGTCCGGGGTGCCGACGGCGGAGCCGGCGAGGCCGTTGCGGCGGTGTTTGCACTGGATGACCCAGAGTCGTCCGTAGGGATCGGTGGCCTTCACGTCGGCGCCCAGGTCGCCGGCGCCTCCGACACGCACCGCGTCCTGGCAGCCGTCACGGCGCATCAGCTCCCGGACCGCGTCCTCGAACCGGGCATGGTGCAGGCTGTCCAGTTGTGTCAGCCCGTAGCGCAGGCCCCGCGTACGGACCGCATCCCACCGGGCCTGCTGCTGCTTGCGGTGGAGCCAGACACCGCCGCCCAGCACGGCCAGGACCCCGATGGCGACCAGGACCCACCAGTGAGCCAGCAGCCAGTTGACCACGGCCACCATTACGGCGGCGGCCAGAACCGCGACCGCGAGGAACCCCACCAGCCGGTCATCCGCACGCTGCCGTCTGCCGCGCCCACGGGTACGCCGCCGTACCGGGGAGCGCCTGGCCGTCGCGGGCCGGCGCCTGCGGGGGCTCACCGGCTGGCCTGTGTCACGCCGCTGGCGACCTGTCCCAGGAAGCTCAGGATGGCCTGGCCCACCGGGGTCGGAGCCAGCAGGACCCCGAGCGCCAGGACGATGACGACGGTCATCTTCTCGTCGAAGCGGCTGCGGGCCTCGGTACGCCGGCGCAGCCGGAGGACGACTACGACTACGAGCAGCACAGCTGCATTGATGGTCAGCAACCGCCCAGACCTCCCGCACGACCGGCAGATACCCGGATGAGGCCACTGTGCCGCCCCGCCTTCCTGTGTAGCGGGGCCACGGTGATGTTGGAGGCGGGATGCACATAAATGGCACAAAGCCATTAGGCCCTGGCCGAATACCGTACGGAAGATCAGTCGTCGATGCGCACGCACGTACGAAACTCCGGGGCGCCGCCATCGTTTCCGGTCGGGGCGCAGCGGGCGGCGGTGGCACCGGGTGAACCGGTTCGTTCCGGCTCAGCAGAACGAACCACCATCCCCTGCGTACGCGCGCCACCCGGCGCGGGCCGCGAGAGCGCCGGACGGATGGCGCGTGAAGCGTGTTCAGATCCCGAGGAGGCGCCACAGCCGACGTCAAGAAGCGCCGGCGGATCGCGAAACGGTTCCAGCGGGGCGAGGCCCATCCGGGCCTCGTGCAGGCCGGACAACTACTCGGCTTTCGAGCGGCTCATCGGTGGTGAGTCCCGTTGGAAAGGTGGGGGCTCTCCCCAACGGGACACCATCACTCCCGACCGGCCCTCACTTCGTCGCGCACTGCGCGAACTGACCGAATCGCAGCGATCACTTTCTGGGAGAGCGCGGGCACCTGGTCGAAGAGGTGTCCCACAACAGTGAAACCCCCAACCACCGCAGCGGTTCCCACGGTCACCCAACCCGCCAGTTCCATGTAGCTCCCTTCAGAGAGGGTTCGGCGAAGGCACCGAGACACCCGCCCCGGCCCCCTTACCAGGGCGCGCTCACCTCGGAGTCACCTTTTCGACGCCGGTCCCTCTTGACGAACTACACGATCTGTCAGGCGACTTGAGTGTACCTGCCCTTCTGCCCCAGCCGATGAGTCATGGCTACCGCGCGGTGATGCCGGAGGCGGGTCGCCGGCGAACGACACGAAGCCATTGGGAGCTGGCCGAGTACCGCGCGGCAGGTCGGTCGTCGACGTGCACGGTCACGTACAGGCCCCCGGAGCACCACATGCTCCGCCGGGGCCACCGAGTCGGCCACGGCAACAGGCGCGAACCCGCAGACCGCAGATCCACCGGAGTTCGGACCGGCAGCCCTCGGACACGACTGCGGCAGTCGTCCTCCCAAGCCCCGTGATCTCGGAGACCACTCCGACCGCGTGGAGCCCGCCGTCGACCCGGTCCACCAGATACGGGCCGTGTCCCACCAGCATCGCGGCTGCATCGCGCGTTCGCGCATACTCCTCGGACTGGACACAGACCTTCCGGACGAGCTCGTGCTCGACCACGCGCACGACCACGCTGCGCGGGAACTGCTCGACACCGGCGGCAACCCACGCCCGGTGGCTGCGCTCCAGCTCTTCATCGACGATGCGTAGTACCGCGTCATCCCGTTCGATCACGACCGGAGCATCACGTGGAACGTCGCCTCGCCGCCATGGGGTTCCCTCACCAGGCTCTCTCACATGGAGGACCGCGAACCGGTCTGTGCTGACCATCGCCGACCGTCACGAAGCATTCGCGGCAGCCGAAGAGGCCGGGCCGGATCGGCGAACCGCACGAAGACTGTGGAAGCCCTGCGCTACTCGTCCGCGACGGCGAGCCCGTAGCCCGCTTCTTCGACTGCGGCGCCCACCTCTGCGGTGTCGAGCTCCTTGTCGCTGGTGACCGAGACCCTGCCGGTCTCGACGTCCACCGTCACGGCGGTGACGCCGGCGATGCCCTCGATCTCCTCGGTCACGAAGGCCGCGCAGTGTCCGCAGGCCATGCCGGTGACGGTGTAGCTGCTCCGGGTCATTCCGACACTTCCTTCCCGTCGACGGCGGGGAGGGTACGGGTGAGCATGTGCGCTTCGCGCATCCGCCCGTCGGCGGCGAACCGTCCGAAGAAACAGACCTCGATCGCGAGGTACCTGCCGCGCCGCTGGACGTGCAGGGTGTAGCGGGCGGCGATCCGGTCACCGTTCGCGACGGCCTCGTGCACCTCTGTCCGGTTGCCGGGCCGGGTCTTGCGCACCGGGCGGGTGTGCGCGATGAGCTTGTCGCGGTCCATCCGATGCCCGTCGGCAACCTGGACGATGTCCGGGGTGTGGTACCGGTCGCAGATCAGGGCCGGATCCTCGTCGCTCTGCACCAACTCCTCATGGAAAGACATGAAGAAGTCGGCGATGAACTGCTTCGGGTCGGTGTCGGCAAGTGGACGCATGGGGCTCCTGCCAGTGAGCACAGACGATCTCTTACACGTTGTAAGATATGCGTGGCCCATCAACTTTGACAAGGTGTAAGAGATGTCCGTGCCCCCGGATCGCAACCGTCGCGCCGATGCCCGCCGCAGCAAGGCCGCCATCCTGGATGCCGCCGTCCGGATCCTCGACGTCCAGCCCGACGCCGGCATGGAAGCAATTGCCACTGCCGCGGGCGTGACCCGCCAGACCGTCTACGCCCACTTCCGTTCGCGACAGCAGTTGCTGCTGGCGATCGTCGACCGGATCACCGAGGAGACCGTCGCCGCGATGGATGCCGCCGACCTCCATACCGGACCGGCCGCTGACGCTCTGCTACGCCTGCTCGACGCCGGCAGGCAAACGGCCCGTCGTTACCCCGTACTGCTGCAGAAGATCAGCACACTGCCGGTCAGCCCGCAGCTCGACCACGACCGGCACACTTCTGTCGCCGACCGAATCGGACCGGTGATTCGGCGTGGCCAGAAATCCGGAGAGTTCGATGACCGGCTCCCACCCGACTGGCTGGTCACCGTCATCGTCAAGCTCGCCCACAGCGCGAGTGAGGAACAGGAGGCCGGCCGGATGTCCAGTCAGGAGGCGGAGCACGCGCTTCGCACCAGCGTGCTCCGCATGCTCGGCGCGGCCACAGAAGACTGACAGCCCGCCCTGGCCCCCGTACGAGCACATCGAGCTCCTCACGCCCCCATGGCGTGGGTGCCCTGACCGGGGACGGCGCTCCCGGGATGCCCCTGCGACCGTCCACGGCTTCGTACGCATCCGCGTAGTTCTCGTCCTCTCGCTCGACGTGGCTCCACCTGCCGGTCGGTCACGGTCTTCGCCAGTCCTGCATCATTTCGGTTCAGCCTCTCCTCAGCGATGTGGAAGGTGACCGCGGGGCTGTCGGCGGCCTGGCGGGCACAGTGTCCTTCGTCGCCAGCGTGGTGCCCGACCAGCAGAGCCGGTAAAGGTCGACCTCGGTCAACAGATCGCGGCCGGACCGGTAGAACTCGCAACGGACGCCGGGTGGCCGAGGTACGAAACGGGCATGGTCGGGCGGATAGGGGTAGGCGTGGGCCGGCAGCAAAGCGGCGATTTCGGTACGCGGGCGACCGACGGTCAGCTCGTCGAACCGGGACGGCGGCAGCACGCTGGTTGTCAACTGCCAGGCCAGGTAGACGGCCGAGGGTACGAAGAAGGCGGCTGCCACGACAGGGGCCGCGAAGGCGGCGACGGAGCGACGGTGGGCGGCGTTCCGTACGGAGGCGAGCCGTTTCACGGACTCCGGTACGACGGTGTCCGTGGCCGGGGCCCGGCGCGCGGCCCCGGCGTGCAGCCTGCGGAGTACGGGCGCCGCCCCCGGTCGCGATGTCGACGTTCCCGGGCAGGACGCGACCTGGTGCGGGAGGACCGCGGTGACGCGGAATCCGCCCTGGTACGGGCCGGCCCACAAGGAGCCGCCGAGGACCGTCACCCGCTCCCGAAGCCCCGTCAGGCCTCGGCCGCCGGCGCCGGCCGTCGGGCCTTCGGCCGCGAACGCCGGCCGGTCGGCCGGAGCAGCGGCGTTCACGACGCTCACGCGGGTACGGTCGGCCTCGTGTGAGATACGCACCCTGATCTCACCGTCCGGCGCGTGCTTCACCGCGTTGGTGAGTGACTCCTGCACCGCCCGGTACATGCCCCGTTGGACCAAGGGGGACAGTACGGGCATCGCCCCGTGCTGCTCCCAGCGCACCGGCACCCCGGAGGCGACCGCCCGCCCGAGTAGGTCCTCGACGGTGTCGGTGACGGGCAGACCCGCACCCGGTTCCGTTCCGGCCGGGTCGTGCAGAACTGCGACGGTCTCGCGCAGTTGCTCCACGGCGTCCGCGATCGTCCCGCGGAGCTCCGCGAGATCGGCGCGGTCGCGTTCGGTGAGGTCGGGAGAGAGTTCCAGTGCGCCGGCCCGCAGGGCGACCAGGCTCAGCGCATGACCGAGAGAGTCGTGCATGTCGGCCGCGATGTCCGCGCGTTCGGTCAGTCGCGCCCGCTCCGCAACCAGGTGCTGGCGCTCCTCCAGGCTTCGGGCCAGCCGCCAGCCCTCGCGCACCAGTTCGCGCCGGCCGCGCCAGTGCCGTCCGGCCAGCCAGGGCAGCAGGAGAGCGGCGGGCAGCACACCCAGCGCATAGAACCACCACACGGCCTCCGTCCGCAGAATCGCGCACGTCGCGAGATCGACGGCAAGGCAGCCGGCCAGCACCAGGAGCGGTCGTCGTGCAGCGGCGACCCGGGCCCCCAGCAGACAGCTCAGGGCGGCCAGCGAGAGGACATGGGCGTTGGCGGGGGTCGCGGGGTCGGCCATGCCCAGCGCGCACAGTCCGTTGACCAGGACGACCGCGGTCCCGGGCCGGCGGCGGGACAGCGGCACGGCCACCGCCAGGACGGCCAACGGGAGACACAGGTCCTCGACCGGCGAGGCCGCTGCGCCGGCGTCCCGGAACCCGTAGCCGGTGGCAGCGGCGAGTACGGCCCACAGGGCCACATCACCGCACACGAGTCGGACCGGGGGCATGTGTATGTATGGCATGGTGCGTCGACCGTCCTTCTGGTGCATGTCCTCACCTTTCCGGGTCGATTCTGTGGGACGGGCCCGGACGCCCGGTGGGAGAGCGGGCCCGGCGAGGGTCTCGTGCGGCCACCGGCGGCAGAGTCAGGCGTCCCGTCGACGCAGCACGTACAGGCCGATCAAGTGCGCGGTCGCGGCCCACCCCACCACGATCAGGACCGCCGTCACCGGCGGGTACGGGGCCTCGGTCCCGAGGCGCATGAAGTGGTTCCCGGCACCGTGCGGCAGACGATCGTTGACGTCCATGAGTGCCGGGCCTCCCAGTCCCAGGAGAATGCTCGGCAGTGCCCACAGGAGTGTGACGAGGATCGAGAGCGCGCCTGCCGGATGACGCGTGGCGAACGCCACCCCGACGCTCAGCACGGCGATCAACGCCTCGTAGAGGCCGACCGCGACAACCTGCAGGAGGCTCGGGCCGAGCGCGAACGTGGCCCGCCCGTCGAACCCCACCCAGGCAACCGCCGTACCCACGACGGCGAACGTGGTGCCGGCGACGAACGCGACCACGGCCACCACCAGCGCCTTCGCGCCCTGGACCCGATACCGGCGGGGCACCGACAGCAGGGAAGCCCGCACACTGCCCGTCGAGTACTCGGAGGTGACCGCGACCGTGGCCAGGACGACGACGGTGAACTGGACGAGGACGGCGGAGGAGGCCGCCGCGTTCACTGCAGGCTGCACCGGATGCTCGTTGATGCGGGCGATCGAGGCGTAGTAGTAGGTGAAGACACCGGTGATCGCAAGGCCCGCCAGAAGGCACAGATAGGGGCCTCGGACGGACCACAGTTTGGTCCACTCGGCGGCGACGGCCCCGGCGAAGCCGCCGGGCGTGTCCCGGCCAGGAGTGTCGGGGACGGCCCGTGGCGGGCCCGTTCGCCTGTCGGGTGCTGTCGGAACGGTCACGGTCGTCCCCCTTCGTTCGCAACCGCGGACGCGGTGGACGCGGCGGTCGTGTCCGTGGCGCTGCTGTCCGTCGTGTATTCGACGCTGCGTGCGGTCAGGTCCATGTACGCCTGCTCCAACGAGACCCGGACGTCGCTCAGTTGGTGCAATCGGATTCGGCAGTGGTGGGCCAGGTCGCCGATCTCGGCCGCGGTGCGGCCCACGACGGTGAGTTCACCGGACTCGGAGGCCTCGGTGGTCACCCCGTCGGCCGTCATGAGGCGGCGGACCAGCGTCGCCCTCTCCTCGGGGTCGGGCACCACGGCGCGAGCCGACGCGGGAGAGGCAGCGGCCAGGAACTCGGTCATGGAGGTGTCGCTCAGCAGCCGCCCGCGTCCGATGACGACGAGATGGTCGGCCGTCAGCTGCATCTCGCTCATCAGGTGGCTGGAGAGGAACACGGTGCGTCCCTCCGCCGCCTGCTCCCGGACGAGCCCGCGAATCCACCGCACACCGTCCGGGTCGAGGCCGTTGACCGGCTCGTCCAGGACGAGCACTGGCGGATCGCCGAGCAGGGCGCCCGCCACCCCGAGCCGCCCACTCATTCCGAGTGAGTACGTGCCCGCAGGCCGACGGGCCGCCTTGGCCAGGCCCACCCGCTCCAGCACCTCGTCCACACGGCGCAGCGGGATGCCGTTCGACCGGGCCTGAGTCACCAGGTGCGTGCGCCCGGAACGAGCCGGGTGGACGGCCCGGGCATCCAGCATCGCACCGACCGCGCGCAGTGGTCTGCGCAGATCCGCGTAGGGACGCCCGGCGATCAGGGCCTGCCCGCACGTGGGGCGGTCCAGGCCCAGGATCATGCGCATGGTGGTGGACTTCCCGGCCCCGTTGGGGCCGAGGAAGCCGGTCACGCGACCGGCCCGGACATCGAATGCCAGCTCGTCCACGGCGAGGGTGTCGCCGTAGCGTTTGGTCAGTCCTCGGAGGGTGATCACGCAATTCCTTCGTGTCGGATACGGACCGCGGAGTACAGCCGGCGAAAGGTGACGGGGGCGCAGATCGACGTGCGGCCGGCCCGGAGCGGCTGCCTCGTTTCCTGTACGGAAACGACGCTAGGAGTCCGCGGCGCCCACTCCCATCGGTCGAACGGCAGCGGCGCCCTGCCTTTCGTCAGGGGTGCCCTCCACCCCCGGGAGGATCTGCGGCACTCGGCGTCCGCACGGTGGTGCACCGGCCGTAGGCTCGCCGGGTGGAAGAGACGACACCCAGCAGCCGACGGGTCCGGGTCCTGGTGGCCGACGACGAGGCGATGGTCCGAGCCGGAGTGCTGGCCGTCCTGGCCAGGGATCCGCACATCGAAGTGGTCGCCGAGGCGAGCAACGGGCACGAGGCCCTCTCGCTCACCCACCTGCACCGGCCTGATGTGGTCCTGTTGGACATCCAGATGCCCGGCATGGACGGGCTGACGGCGGTCGCACGGCTCCGCCAGGAACCGGCGACGGTGGGTGTGATCATGCTGACCACCTTCGGCCAGGACGAGTACATCACCCGCGCCCTGGAGGAAGGTGCCGACGGCTTCCTGCTGAAGGCCGACGACCCGAGGGAACTGCTCAACGGTGTACGGGCGGTGGGCGCCGGTGGCGCCTACCTGTCGCCCAGAGTCGCCGGGCGCGTCATCACCGGGATGCGCGCCCATCGGGCGGCACATCCCCGCCGCTCACTGGGGCGGCTCACGGAACGGGAGCGCCAGGTGCTGGCCGGACTCGGGGCTGGGCAGTCCAACGCAGAGATCGCGAGCAGTCTGCACCTGGTCGAAGGAACGGTGAAGGCCCACGTCAGCGCGGTGCTCTCGAAGCTGGGCGCACGCAACCGGGTGGAGGCGGCCATCGTCGCGTACGAGGCCGGCCTGGCACCGTCACACCGTGCCTGACCTGGTGTCGGCGTTCCCCGCTGCCGGTCCGTCCGATCTGTTCAGTGTGCTTCAGCGACTGCTCCGACCGGGCTGACGACCGGGCAGGTCGAGCTGAGGAGGGCGCGGGAGGCAGCGACCCAGAGACAGGCCGCCCCGTTGCCGTGGGCAGCGAACCAGGCGACACCGCGTTCGACGGGCGGTCGCCCCGTGCCCAGGGTGGCTTCGTTGCCAGGTGGCTTCATTGCCAGGTGGCTTCGTTGCCAGGGTGCTTCCCCCTTCTTGGTCGATTTCGACGCCTCCGAGATCCGTCGCGGTCAGGCGCAGGTCGAGGGCAGTCAGGTTGTCGCGCAGGTGCGGGCGGTGGGAGCTGCCAGGGAGCAATCACCGAGGCCTGTGGATCGGATGAGTTCGGCTATTGGCTCTGTTGGTCCGCGTCGAGCAGTTCGGTGAGGCGGCGGACAGCGAAGGAGACCAGCGGCCGCACCGGGATCAGTCGGCATGGGGCGTTGCCGACCAACACCTCCTCAATGCCGGCCTGCTCCTCGAATTCGCGGCCGATGGCGGGGAAGTACCTCCCGTTGTCGTTGCCGACGTCGAGCGTCTCGACCCACACCCGCTCACCGTCGAGGTCCCGTGGGAAGCGACGGACCTTCAGACGTGGTTCGGGTGTGAGGGTTTCGGCGTAGTGCAGGAAGGTGTTGCGGTCGTGGCCGACCCCTACGAGGAGGATGTGGCCCTCAAGGTCGTCCAGACGGCCGAACGGCGACGTGCGGCCGACCGCGAATCCAAGGGTCTGACGGCAAACGATCTCGGCCGCCTGAGCGCCGACTGCGGCAACGGACGCCTGCGGATGCGGGCTGCGCACACTCTCGGGCAAGGAACGCAGAAATTCGGGGACGGCGCCCATGCCGGTGGACGGCAGGTCGGGATGGAAGGTGGGGACGGCCGCGCGCCGTTCGATCACCGCGGCATCGGGGATGCCGACGTGATCGGGGTCGGGGTCGGTGACCTGCCAGGTGAAGGTGGGGGCAACCAGCGTTCCGGCCGGGCCGAGTACGGTGCGCAGGCTGCCGATCACGGTGGCGGCTCCACCGTGGACGCGGCCGATGCTGGACAGAGACGAGTGCACGATCACGGACATGCCTTCCCGGACTCCGACCTTGCGCCACCCCTCCACCAGGTCGTTTTTGGCCAGCCCGTCGTTTCGCGGCTCGGTCGTTCGCATGCTTGAGGATCTCCGTCTTCAGAGTGGTGGGGTGCGGCGACCGCGTCCTGGGTGGGCACCACCGCGAGCACCGGGGCGAGGCCTCTCAGGTTGTCCGCGTACAGGGGCGAAAGTGCGCCGGCATCGGTTTCCGGCGGAACGGCGAGCCACTGGTGGAGCCAGAGTTGCGGCAGGGCGCGGGGCGGGGCGGGGCGGCTGCGTACTCGGCCATCGACGGGTGGTCGTACAGGGCTGCCGGTCGATCGCGGCGCCGGGGTCCGGCTCCCCCGTGATCGCCCGCATCGCGCTGGAGGCCCAGGAGCGGTTCTCCGCAGTGCGGCAGGTGAGCAGTTCCTCGTCCGTTGTCGCCGAGAATTCCGGCTCCGTCGGCCGCTCCGTGTCAGTGGCCTCGCCCATCTCTCCCCCTTGGTCGAGTTTGTGGACCGACGATCCGGAACCTTCGCCGTAGGTTTGCGTCCCCGTACGGTAATTTCTACGGCGTAGGTTTGCAAGGGAGGAGTGAACGTGTCTATACGCGCCCAGGGCACTTCAGCGGGACTCGACCGCCGGCGCATCGCCGCCGCCTTGACACTGGTCGACTGCGACGGCCTGGAGCGCTTCGGGGTACGACGGCTCGCGCAGGGACTTGAGGTCGACCCGATGCCGATCCACCACTGCATCAAGGGCCGGACGGCACCGCTGGACGCGATGTCCGAGGCGGTGCGGCTCCTGCCGGCACCCCGACATGCCAATGGCCGCGCCCTCACGAAGGGGCGCGGCCATTGGCGCGATGGCGGTTTCTGTCAGCCGCCCTTGGTCAGGCGTTCGCAGGAGTTGAGGGCGCCGGTGTTCTCGTTCCAGTTGCAGATGGAGAACCACACCCCGCTCACACGGTAGAAGGGTTCGTTGCCGAACGAATAGAACTGACTGTCGTGGACGCGGTACTCCCGGAGAACGCCCTGGTCGCTGTTTACGACGAGGCTGGAGCCCCAGCCGTCGCCGTCGACCAGGTCCCCCACCTTGATGTCTTCCAGGTAGGCGGTGTAGCTGCTGCCGACTTTCTCGTAGTGGTAGCGCACAGACGCATAGGAAGCGTGATTGGTCGACTCCCCTCCGAAGATCGAACCGTCAGCCGCCTGGGCGGATCCGGCCAGGGCAACGGTGAGGGCTGCAACCCCGGTCAGTGCTGTCGCAGCGATGCGTAAGCGCACGGTGGCTCCCGTGTTGTCTCGGATGCTGGCCCCGGCGATTATCAGCGCCTGCGCGGCAAGTGCACAGGGCATCAGGGGCTGTTGGCCGGATTGCGCTGCCGTATCCGATTCCGTGTCGGCGGAACTCCGGGACAGACTCCTGATTCCGTTGCTTTCAGCGATGCGCGTGGTCGATGGCCGACCTCGTGAGAATGGGTGAACGTGCCTGGTGAGTGAAGCCGGGTGAAGGGCCGACTGCGCCCGCACGGGAACCGCTGAAGTTCAGCACACCCCGGAATCCGGCACTGCCGGCGCAGTGCTTGCCACCGAGGCAGTCTCGGAGCTGCTCCAGATCGAGATCGTGACAGCCTCGGTTCACCGTCCTCCGTCGGCCCCCACGTGGAACCTCGTCAGTGCAAAAAGGATCACGAGGTCGAGTGCCATGACCGGGATGGCCCACGCCGGATAGTACGGAACGAACATGAACTGCGTGATCAGGCTGATCCCCGCCACCGCCACACCGGCCCCGCGACCCCAGCTCTTGTTCGTCAGGATCGCCAGCCCGGCAACGACGAGCGCCACGCCGACCACGAGGTGAATCACCCCCCAGGCGGTGAGATCGAACCGGTAGACGTACCGGGTCGAGACGGCGAACAGGTTGTCCTCTGCGATACCGGATGCGCCCACGAGGATGCTGAGCGGCCCGCTGAGCATCATCAGGGCCCCGGCCACCTGGGACGCACCGTCGATCCCCGCGCCGGACCCCGTGGGCCCGGGCGCTGTCTTGTTCGGCGTCGCTGTCATGGCCGTAGCCTTCCTGTTTCGGTGCGGCCACCGACGCACACGGCCCGTGCGAAGACAGCCACGATCCCCTACCAGGATCCCCACGATTCTCCGGTACCGCCACCGCGCCCCACCGCGAAGAGGCCGACGGACACCGACACGTCCTCGTACGGCACCGTCGTCTCGACAGGACCCACCCACCACCGCGCGCGCAACGCTCGGGCCGCAAGAGCTGGACGGGGTGTCGCGGATTCAGGAGGCGATATGCAACCCTCGATCCGGTTCGCCCTATGCGGCTCTCTCTCCAGTTCGCCGTTGCGTGTGGATGAGGTGCAGTGATCAGCTGCCTGGAGTTGACCGACACCCTGTGCCGGGCGAAGGGACTCAGCGGGCGGGAGCCGGCTCGGACGACGGCTGCCACTCCCGCCTGATCAGCCCGTAGACCCACGTGTCGGAGACCTCGCCGTTGACGACGCACTCTTCCCGCAACGTCCCTTCACGTACGAAGCCGAGCTTCTCCAGCACGCGGGCAGAAGCCACGTTGCGTGTATCGGCCTCAGCCTGGACGCGATTCAGATCCAGCGTGTCGAATGCCCACCGCAGCAGAGCGCGCGCGGCCTCGGTCGCGTAGCCGTGACCCCACGCCGCATCGTCGAAGCAGTAGCCGAGCGACGCGCTGCGGAAGTCCGGATTCCACCCGCTCAGAGTGCACCAGCCGATGAACGCACCGTCGGAGGCACGGTCCACGGCCAGTCGCGCCCCGGTGCCCTCTTGTGCCATCTGCCGGCAAGCCGTGATGAACTTCTCGGCGCGCACGCGATCGCTCCACGGCGGGGAGTCCCAGTAACGCAGCACATATGCGCTGCTGTGCAGCGCGAAGAGGTCGTTCGCATCCGCGTCTTCGAAGGCACGCAGTCGAAGACGAGCGGTGTGCAACGAGGGGGTGGGCAGCGACGTCCTCATGTTCCCTCACTTGATCGGCGACCGACCAATCAGACATCCGACGCGGGTCACTCGCAACGGGATTTCTCCGTGCCTGTCGCGACCTCGTCGGGCAGGCCGGCACCGAAGGCATTGTCGTGGACAGAGGCGACGAGTACCACCACCGCAATCACCAGGCCGCAGGACGTCAACGGCCAGTCCCCGCTTGTGGCCCGGCCCGGCACCTCCTTGGCCGCGTCCCGCCCCGTCGTTCCGGCGGGCACACCGGCGGCGGCGTGCAGGCTCCGGGCGTCGAGCACCACGGGCTACGACCGGCCGACCGGCCCCTCTTCTCCCGCACCCGCCGGCGCAGCAGATCATGGACGGTCCGGTCGCTGCCGTCGTCGGCCCACTCGTCGCGGCAGGCCGTCGGCGTCGCTCCCGACTCCCTTGTCCCCCCTGGTCCTCACAGCGGATTGCGGGTGGGGAACTCACGGGCGGGGCGCTTGTCGGGTGCCGGCCGGAGCGGAGTGCGACTGCCGCCGCGTCGTCCTGCGCTCGCAGGTCGCCCCAGGACGACTCCAGCCAGAACGAGTGCCAGCCCGCACAGTTGCTGGACCGTCAGCACCTCTCCGGCCACTGCTGTGCCGAGCAGTACCCCTGTGACCGGGTTGAGCAGCCCGACCAGGCCCACGGTTCCTGCGGGCAGGTGCCGCAGCCCGATGAACCAGGCGGCGAAGGCCAGCGCGGTGGCAACGAAGCTGACGTAGCCGAACGCGAGAAGCGCGGGTGTGGAGAGTGAGGGCGCAGGGCCCTCCACGGCTGCGGCGACCGGCAGCAGGAACAACCCTCCGGCGGTGAGCTGCCAGGCGGTCGAGGCAAGCACGTCGGTACCGGCGTTCCACCGCTTGGCCAGGATGTGACCGAAGGACGACACGAGCATGGCCGCGACCGAGGCGAGGATCCCCGGCATGCTCACTCCTCCCGTTCCCGTGAGCAGCATGAGACAGACCCCGCCGAGCCCGATCGCGGCGCCGACCAGGTGTGCGATGCCGGGCCGCTCGGCGACGAGGACCCGGGCTATGAGCATCATCGCCAGCGGGGACACCGCCATGACGGTCGAGGCGATGCTCGTCGGCAGCAGTTGGGAGGCGGCGTAGACGAGCACGAAGAACACGCTCACATTGAGCAGCCCGAGCACCGCGGACCGCCACCACCACGCACCGCGCGGTCGCTGCCTGCGCAGACCCAGCAGAACGAGACCGGCGGGCAGCGCTCGCAGGGCCGCCCCGTAGAGGGGGCTGTCGGGCGGCAGGAATTCATGGGTGACGTAATAGTTGGCGCCCCAGGCCACCGGCGCGACAGCGGTCAGGGCCACCCACCGCAAATTAGCTTCCATGGAAGACAATATAACTTCCCAGGAAGCTATCATGGTGAACATGGACGATCCGCAACCGCTGGACCGCGTGGCCCGCTTCCAGGCCGACTGGCGCCGTGAGCGGCCCGACCTCGACATCTCCCCGCAGGGCGTGATCGGCCGACTGCACCGCCTGGCCGACCATCTCACCGAGGAACTCTGCCTCGTCTACGCGCGCTACGGACTCAGCGAGGGCGAGTTCGACGTCCTGTGCGCACTGCGCCGCGCCGGTGAGCCCTATGAGCGCGCTCCCGGCGAACTCGCCGCACACACCATGGTCACCACCGGCGCGATGACGAAGCGAATCGACCGCCTGGAGCGGGCCGGACTCGTCACCCGCCGCCGTTCCGACGACGATCAGCGCGGCCGGATCGTGGCCCTCACCCAGCCCGGTCGCGAACTGATCGACCAGGCATTCACCGACCACATGCACAACGAACGCCGCCTGCTGAGCCTGCTGACGCCCGCCGAGAGCAAGGCACTTGAAGGACTGCTCACCACCTGGATCTCACAGATGGAGAATCCGCGCTCCTCCGACAGCAAGTAACCCCATCGCCGCCGGGAGGCCGATTGGCTGCGGGAGCCGCCACGCCTCCAGCCGGTGCGGCGGCGCCCGTGCCCCCTGCGGAGCTCTGCCGGCGCGGACGCCTTGGCCACGGCGGTGGCGACCACGACGAGCCGTCGACTCTGCGGGATCCATACCGACCGGAAGATCCAGTACACCCCCACGGATCACCTTCTGGCCATGGTCCGGGGGTGCCATCCCATGACGCGGATGCCAGAGTCACGATCACTGCGCGGCGGGGTTGTTCCAGTCGTCGGGAAGGGGGCTGTGGCGTTCGGTGAGTGGGCCGACGCCGAGATCTTCACGCATGAGCTTGCGCATCTCGGCGGCTGCCTTGCCGCGCGCCTCCCAGCGGGCGCGATCCTCTGGACTGCTGACAGCAGTGCCGCCGACGTAGCCGTCGCAGATGCGTCGCAGACAGTGGAACACGCTGTTGGAGGCCTGGACGACGGGTTGGGGCGCTATGAGCCACATACGTTCCGACGCGGTGCCCATGCCCGAGTCCCGAAAGGCCTGGCGCAGCGCGAGCGCCCGCTCGCCGTCGGAGGAGTGTTCTCGCTCGGCCAGGGCCCGCAGGGTCTCACCGAGGACCTTCACGGTGGTGGTGTACTGCGTGTAGATGTCGAGCCGCAGCCGAAGGGCTTCTTTGGCATCCTCGCGCTTCCACCGATTGCGATCGGCGACTAGCGTGGCGACGATGCCGATCGCGGCCCCGGCCAGAGTGGAGAGCAGTGGCAACCAGTCCATGCGGGCCAGCTTGGTCCATCCCGTGGCGGCGGCACCAGATGGGCTTCGAGAACGAAGCTGCACAGCCTGCGCCGAGTACCGATCACGTAAAGGACCCTCCAGCACGCTTTCCTCCGCGAGCCTTCTTCCGCCTCCGGCCGATGCAGCCGGAGATCACCGTCGCGTGGGCGGACCGCACCTTGCCGGACAGCTCGTGCCCTGGGCGAGGAGGCACCTGGAACTGACGACTCGGAGCCGGAGGACATCCCGGCCGAACCCATCCGGTCGACAGACTTGAGTCTCCAGTGACTGGAGACAGCAGAGTTGAGGACATGGACGTCACAACCCTCCACTCGATCGGGGATCTCTCCCGGCGGACCGGCCTGTCCGTGAGGACCATCCGGTTCTACTCCGATTCGGGGGTGGTGACTCCGACCACCCGAAGCCCCGCCGGCTATCGGCTCTACGACCGCGACGCGCTGCTTCGTCTGGAACTCCTCCGTACTCTGCGCGAGCTGGGCATCGACCTCGCCACGATTCGACGGGTACTGGACCGTGAGCTCTCGGTGGCGGAAGTCGCCGCAGCGCACGCCGACGCCATCGACGTCCAGATCCGGACGCTGCAGCTGCGCCGGAGCGTTCTGCGGGTCGCAGCCGGACGCGGGTCCGACCCCGAGGAGACCAAGCTCATGCACAGGCTCACGCAGTTGTCCGGCGAGGAACACCGGCGCCTGATCGACGAGTTCATCGAGGGCACCTTCGGCACAGCGGATGCCGACCCGGCCGCGGTGGCCATGGTGCGCGCTGCCGCTCCCGGCCTCCCCGGCGATCCGTCCAGCGAGCAGGTAGCGGCATGGGTGGAACTCGTCGAGCTGATGGGCGACGAGGGCTTCCGGGCCCGGATGCGCCGGACGGCCACGTGCCAGGCCGGAGGGCGCATGCTCGACATCGAGAGCGGGGCCGGCGAGGAACTGGTTCGGTTCACCCGTCAGAAGGTGGCCGAGGCCATGAAATCGGGCATCGACCCACTCGGCAACCGGGCCGTGCTCGTCATCGACGACCTTGTGCACCGCTTCGCCGAAGTGTTCCGGCGCACGCCTGACACGGAGTTCCGGGAATGGATGGCCCAGCAGTTCGAAGCAGCGCACGATCCCGGGGTGGATCGGTACTGGCGGCTGGTGTGGATCGTCAACGGTTGGCAGGTGGTGCCGAACCTGATCCCGGTCTATCCGTGGCTCGTCCAGGCCCTGCGAAACAACGGGGACGCGTAGCCATCTCGGTGGAGACCGCCCCGTGACGCCCGGCCGGGTCACCGGCCGAGCGGGAAACCCCTGCCCGGGCCCTGCGGAGGGGGCCAACGCTGTCCGCTCCGCGCGGAGCGGGGCGGAGCGGAGCTGGGCAGAGCGGGGCGGGGAATCCGCGTATTCGCCGTGCTGTTGCTCGGCGCCCCTGCGTCGCGCACCCGCCGGCGGAGGGCGACTCGCGTGGTCGGCAGAGGCCGTAGATCGGTCAGGGACGAAAATAGACACCGCACGACGTCACCGGTTTGCCGTTCGCATCGTCGAGGCAGACCCCGACGTACGAGCCGCCGCCGACAACATCCGCGGGAAGTGTGGCGGGCACCGAAGTCACCGTGTTGCAGTGCGTACTGCTGCTCCTGGCGCCGAGCGGGTTGGCATAGTCGTCGAACACGCTGTACCACGCTCTGCGGCAGCCGACCGACTTCAACGTCCCGGTGAAGTCCACCGACCGGTTGTACCAGGTCAGGGTGCCCGAGATATAACTTCCGGCGCCGTCGGAGACTTTGACCGGGGTGGTGGGGTAGGCGGCTGCCGAAACCGGGGCCGATGCAACGGCCGGCGCGGTCGACGCCGTGGACATGAGCAGGCCCGCCGCGGCGAGAAGGGTGAGAGCAGATCGGCGCAACACGACGTATGTCTCCTTCGACGCGAGTTGCTGGATGACGCCACAAGGTTGCCCGCAGCCCTCGCCCGTCAACCCTGTCGAAGGTCGGCGTTCCGCCGTCGGAGGAGGTGTCCCGATGACGGCTTCTGCAGCCGGCCGCGCCCTGTTCCAGCGGAGAACCCCTGCCTAGGGCTGGGGTCGCAGGCGTACGGGAAGGGCTTTTAGATGCCAGTTGACAGGGTTGGTGCCGCGTTGCAGGTGTTTCGGGTCGGTGGTGAGCCGCAGGTCGGGGAAACGGCTGAGCAGCGCGGCCAGAGCCACGGCGGTCTCTTCCTGGGCGAGGTGCGCGCCCAGGCAGCGGTGTGCACCGTGCCCGAATGCGAGGTGGGATTCCTTGCTGCTGCGGGTGCGGCCGAGATCGAGGCGGTCCGGGTCGGTGAAGGCGCCCGGGTCGCGGTTGGCCGCGGAAACGATCGGGAGGACGGCCTCCCCGGTACGTACGGGGGTGCTGCCGACAGTGGTGTCGCAGGTGGCGTAGCGGGGCAGCGCGCGCACGACGGGGCCGCAGTAGCGCAGGAGTTCGTTGACGGCGTGCGGCATGAGGGCCGCGTCCTCGCGCAGCAGAGCGAGCTGGTCCGGGTGGGTGAGTAGCGCTTCGGTGCTGTTGGCGATGAGGTTGACGGTGGTGATGTGTCCGGCGACGACGAGGTTGGTGATGAGGGCGACCAACTCGTCGATGCTCAGCCGGTCATGGTGATGGGGCGCGAGCAGTTCGGAGATGAGGTCGCCGCCGGGGTGATCGGCGTGGTGGTCGACGAGGGCGTGCGCGTCCTCGACCATGCCGGCGAGCGCGGCGCCCAGTTCGTCACCGCAGATACCGGCGGTCAATGTGGCGCTCCGTGTGCGCCAGCGGTCCCGGTCGGCTTCAGGGACTGCGATGAGCTCACAGATGACGGTGATGGGCAGCGGCCGGGCGAAGTGCTCGATGAGGTCAACGACTCCGTTCTCCGCGTGGTCCGGCAGGCGGTCGAGCAGTTGGCCGGCGATCTCCTCGATCCTGGGGCGCAAAGCGGCCACGCGGCCCGGAGAGAAAGCGGCGGTGACCAGACCGCGGAGGCGTCGGTGATCGGCGCCGTCCGCGTCGAAGATTCCGGCACGCAGGTATTTCTCGTGCCCTGGGTACATGCCACGGGCCTGCCAGGTCTGTTCGGTGCGGTGGGCCACCGGTGCGCCGGGGACGGTCGCGGCGTCCATGGTGAAGCGGGGGTCGCTCATGACCATGCGGATGTCGTCGTGGCGGGTGGCCACCCACATCGGGTCGACTCCTTGCACGCGTCCGCGCACCATCTGTTCCCTTTCACGGACGGGCGCGTAGGCGGTGAACGGATCGCTGACCAACGCCTGATCGGTCAGGTCCAGCAGTCCTACGTCCGGCTCGATGGTGCCGTGTTCCTCCGCAGTCACTTCGGATCCTCCAAAGCAGGTGATCGTCCGGTGTCGGCATCATGCGCGGGGACGGTGCTCCCAATCCCTCCGGGGCGTCAATCCCTCCGAACGAATGCAATTGCCGCAGGGTGCACCGTCATCGGATCTGCGAACGGAGTCCTGGGTGAACGGGCAGGTGGGCCGGCGACCGCGGCGGACCTCCCGGCTCCGACAGCGTGCAGCCGCGTGGATCTGTGGCACAAGGTCTCTGGAAGCGTGGCGGAACGGTGACATCGGGGCTCCAGAATTGAGCCTGTGGACACGACGAACCGATTCCGGACCGTGCGGCTGGGCTTCCTGTGGCGTTTCTCAGGCGTGGGGCCCGGATGCCTTCTGGGCCTTCTGACAGCCGTCGCCCTCAGCACGAGCGGCGCGGTGAATCGGTTGGGCGTTGGTGCCAGCCTGCTGATCGTCGCCGCGGCCGTCCCCGTCGTGGCCCTGCCCGCGCCCATCAGCTTCTGGCTACGCGCCGACAGCGAGGGCCTCACCCTCTCCAGGGCGCTGCTGCGCCGTCGCTACCGCTGGCACGACATCACGGGCCTGGACATGGCCTTCGGCGAGGACCCCGATTCGGACGCGGCCCGCCTCACGATGCGTCTGCGCCTGACCACGACCCCCGCCACCGGTCGCGGACCGCTCGTCGGCGTCCTCGGTCTCGCCCCCGGGCATCAGCTCCGGGGCACCGAACCGCGCCGCCTCGCAGACCTGTTCACCCTGCTCGCCACCCACGGTGTCCCCCTCGCCGAGCCGGACTTCGCCGACCGCGTCCTCGCCGCCCACGGGCTCCCCCCGCTCGCTCCTGGTCCGGACCCGGTCGGCTGACCCGACCTCCCGACCTCCTCCGCCCGATCGCGGAAGCACTGGCAGGGACGCGCTGATCGGGCTTTCTCCATCGGAAGGCTCGGCGCCTCGCGCTCGGGGAGGTGGGCTCCGGCCGGTCGGGGGCGGATCTTCGTACGCCCGGCAGCCATCCGGCCGGGGCCGCGTAGTGGCGGTGGTCGGGGCCTGAACGGTTCATTCGGTGGGCGGAACAGCCCGACTCTCTCGGGGCATAGCCGTCGTACCGGTGGCGATTGTCACGAGGGGTACGCCGGTCCGGGCGCGGGGACGGGGCCGCCGGGGCGGAACCGCTCCACCCCGACGATGTGCCGCACCTTGACGGGGCGCACGATCACCGCGACCCGCTGTTCCTCCGGCATGATCCACTCGAAGCGATCGACGCCCAGGTACTTGCGGGCCAGCCGGTCCATCCGGTCGTGTGCCTCCTCGCCCTCGATGAAGCGCGCCACCACACCACTGATCTGCACTCGGTCGAAGGGGTCGGCGGCGTCCGCGTGCGAGAGATAGACGCGGGGGTCACGGCGCAGGTTTTCCTCCTTCACCCGCCCCACCGAGGTGTTGAACGTCAGCTCCCCTTCCCCCTCCAGGTCCACCCACATCGGGCTGACCTGCGGAGCTCCGTCGGCGAACACGGTGCCGACGTACCAGATGTTGGGGGCTTGCAGTCGGGTGCGGACGGCTTCTTCGAAAGGCGCAGTCATCCCGGGAGGCTATCAACCATGATCGGCTGGAGAGTTCGGGGCAATCCGTGGAATCCGCCGGGCGAAGGCGCTGCCGGGCAGTCTCCGGACCGGCTGGTCCGGCCGCTCGATGATCCGCGTACCCCGTGTGATCGTCGACTACGACGAGCGGTTCGAACCGCTGCGCGCCCGGCGTATCAACGGCAGCGGGCACCAGCCGGGCGACCCGGACAAGGCCGCGGCCGGGGTCCTGCGCATCGTGGCGGCCGACCAGCCGCCGACGCGCCTGCTGCTGGGCACCGACGCGCCGCGGCTCGTCCGGGCCGGACGCGAGGCCTTCGAGCGCGACGTGTCGGCGTGGACCGGGTTGTCGGCGTCCACCGACTTCGACGACGTCAGCCGGTCCCCCTGAACCCACTCGCTGTCGGGCCCCGGCGCGGGGCTCCGCCGGCGGGCGGTCGTCACCGAGCCGGCCCGCTCCTGGTCCACCACAGCAGGCCCTGCTCGTGGCCGTTCACTCCGCCCAGCGCGTCCTGGTGTCCGGGCGGATGCAGGGCTCGGGCGAAGAGGCAGGCATCAGACGCCCTTCAGAACACGGTCAAGTGCCGCCCGGCCGGCAGGCCCCCAGTTCGGCTTGCCCCCGGGAAGGCCCCGGTCTCCGTTCTGCCCCATGAGCATCAGGAAGAGGCTCTTCAAAGCGGCCAGTCCGCGAGCGCGTCGGATCGCCGCCTCGTCTGCACGGGCGTACGTGTCGAAGAACCGTGAGGCGGCTCCTTCGGGGAGCAGCACCCATGCGGCGGCGAGGTCCCACGCCGGATCACCGGCGAACAGGCAGCCGAAGTCGACGACGCCCGAGAGTGTTCCGTCCGAGACGACGACGTTCGCGGGATGGAGGTCTCCGTGCACCCACACCGGCGGGCCTTCCCACGCGGGGGCCGCGACGGCGTCGTCCCAGACGGCCCGGACGTCGGCAGCGAGGTCGTCGGGGGCAACGGCCTGGAAGAAGCTCTCGAAGTCGTTGGTGCAGTTCCTGGGATGGGCACCGCGGTCCGTGGTGATCGGCGCCTCGGCGGGCGCCTCCACATGGAGCGCCCGGAGGAAGCCCGCCAGCGTGTCGGCCGCGTGGGCGCCGCGGCTGATCGAGCCGTGGTCCAGCGGCTCGCCGGGAACCCACGTCATCACGGTCCAGTGCTTGGGGAAGCGCTCGGACGGTTCACCGAGCCGCACCGGGGTCGGCACCGGGAGCGGCAGGCGCGGGGCCAGCACGGGTAGCCACCGCCGCTCGTTGAGCTGGAGTTCCGGGGTAGGGTCCATGCGCTGCATGCGCACGGCCAACTCGTCCCCGAGGCGCCACATCTGGTTGCCCCAGCCTCCCGCGACCTCGCGGATGGCCAGCCCTGCGAGGTCCGGGTGTTGCTCCCGCAGCAGGTCGCGGACCAGGTCTGGGGTGATCTCGATCTCGGTGTCGGTCATACGAAGTCACAGTACCGAGGCGGCAGGCGGAGCGGCTCTCGCCCCCGGATCATCTCGCGGTGATTCCTCCGGCGTCATCGATTCGGCTTCAGAAAGCTGCAGGTCAGAGGCTTTGGGATGGATCGCCCCCGGGAGGTCCGGCAACTCGGCGTGAGCCAGAACACCGTCCTGCGGTTCTCTCAGGACGGCGAGCCCGAAGAGCTTTTCGGCGGGCGGGCAGTGATGGATTCCCTGACCGGGACATCTCACGCGCCGGGTAGAAGGACGGCCGGTGTCGACCGGTCGACACCAGGAAGGCGACGAATGCGCCTGTGACAATGCAGCCGGGCCTACCCGCCATGCTCCTGTGCGGGGGATCCAGCGCTGCCTTGGAATCGGCGAACCTCGCGACCATATCGACACTCACCGAACTCACGAACGCATGGCCGATAGTGGCGGGTACGACCGAGTCGGAGCGCGGTCGCAGCCATGTGAAGACCGGCAGGACGAGAAGGCACCTCACCAGCATGGCAGCACCGACACATACCAGGGGCGACCTGGGTACTGTCCGCCCGTCAGCAGCGCGGGCAGGTGCCACAGGGCGAACGCCGCGCCGGTGATTACGTACGCCCGTATCGGCTTGAGACCCGTGCCGTCCTGCGCGAGGGGTGGAAAGAGGTGGCCCTGCCGGCCCACTTCCTCGCCGAAGAACAGCGGAAGCGATACCAGCATGTTCAACTCCGCTGCGGCCGCCCACGCGCCGAGCCCTTGCCAGTGCATTCCGTCAAATGGTCGGCGGCCGGCAAAGGTGCCGATGCAAGAGCGCCCGCGGTGAGACCGGCGGGGACGGCGAAAGCCGTCAGGCCCGCCCGTACCGCACGCCCCCGGGCTTCAGCCACCGCAGGGCGAGCGTGTCCCGAACCCGGCCGCTGCGCCCGAACGGGGCGCTCTGCCCGACGACCGGCCGACGCCCCGTCCGCGGGCAGGTCAGGCCGTACGGCCGGCGCGCCCGCGGACAGTGGCACCAGCGGCGGTGGCGGGCGAGAGTACGGCCGCGATCAGCATCAGCAGCAGGACGGGCAACATCGCGGCGCGCAGACCGTGGTGCTCGCCGAGGAAGCCCAGCAGCGGCGGGCCGGTCAGCAGTGCCACGTATCCGATCCGGGAGGTGAGGGCGATCCGGGCGGTGGTGTCCGGGCCGGACTCGCCGGCCGCGGAGAGCGCCAGCGGGAACCCGAGCGAGGTGCCGAGCCCCCAGAGCAGCACGGCGCACGCTGCGGCTGCCGGGGCATCGGCGAAGGACACCAGGGCGATGCCCACGGCGGTCAGAAGCGCGCCGCCGCCGAGCACCGCGGGCCGCCCGAACAGGGTGACCACGGGCCCGCCGGCGAAGCGGCCGACCGCCATGGTGGCGGCGAACCCCGCGCAGACCGCCGACCCGAGGCCGGCCGGCATGCCGTGACCGTCGACCATCAGCAGTGGCAGCCAGTCGGTGGCGGCGCCCTCGGCAAGGGTCACGGCGAACACCACGCCGCCGATCATCAGCAGCCGCGGGTCCAGCAGCAGCCCGCGCTTCCGGGAACCGCCGACCGGTGCCGGCCCCGCCCCGGGGGACGCCGGGAACCCCGAGGAGATCGGCTCCGGGCGGCCCAGGCCGGGGCGGAGACCCGGCACCGCGCGGGCGAACAGACCGGCCGCCAACAGCAGCACCGCGGCCAGGTGCCAGGACACCGGTAGGCCGGCGGTGGCACCGGCCACCCCCAGGCAGGCGCCGATCACAGTGCCGAGGCTGTAGCAGCCGTGCAGCGCCGGGAGCACCGGTCGGCCGAACTCCCCCTCCACCACGGCCCCGTCGACGTTGCTGGCGACCTCGGAAAGGCCGATGCCTGCGCCGATGAACAGCAGACCGGCAGCCACCGTCGGGGCTGAGGCGGCCGCCGCGCCCAGCGCGGCCGTCCCCACGCCGGCCAGCACCAGGCCCATGCCGGCCAGGATCACCGGCCGGGTGGTGAACCGCGCCACCAGGGCGCCGGCCACCAGGATGCCGAGCATCGAGCCGATCGACATGCCGAACAGCACCAGGCCCATCTCCGCGGTGGAGGCCCCCAGCCGGTCCCGGACGTCGGGAGTCCGGGTCACCCACGTGGCGAGCGACAGCCCGGGTATCGCGAAGCAGAGTTGCAGGGCTCGGCGGTGACGGCGGATCACCGGGTTCGGGAGGATCGGCTCCATGGTGCGGGGCCTCCAGGACGGGGTGATTGGCCTACCCGCGCACCCTAACCGCGGCGCCGCTCCTGCTCCCGGCCGGGGTGGGGCGGGCCGGGCAGAAAGACGGCCGCAGCCGCGAGCGGTCGCACGCTTCCCGTTCTTCGAACCCGGTGCGGCACGTGTTCGCGACCTGAATGTCACGGCGCCTCACGGCGCAAACACCGAGTTGAGCCAGAACCCGGCGGCGTCGGCTGCCCCGGACCCCTTGCGCCGCTCAGATGGCCAGAATGCCGCCGTCCACCGCCACATGGCTGCCGGTGGCAAATGAGGAGCGGTCGCTCAGCAGCCACAGGGCCGCTTCCGCCACCTCTTGCGGCTCGGCCATCCGCTTCTGTATCTGGCGTGCGACGAATGCCTCCTCCAGGGCCGGGTCGGCCGTCACCGCCGCGTTGATCATTTCGGTCCGGGTGGTGCCCACAACAAGGGAGTTGACGCGAATGCCGTATGCCCCGTATTCGGCGGCCGTGGCCTTCGTCAGGCCCAGGACGGCGTGCTTCGCCGCGACGTAGGGGGATGGTGCGCCGGTGGCGATGAGCCCTGCCGAGCTGGCGGTGTTGACGATCGTCCCGTGGCCGGCGTCCAGCATGACGGGGATCTGACGGCGCAGGCAGTTCCATGTCCCGCGTACGTTGACATCCATGATGCGGTCGAAGTCCTCTTCCGGCAGTTCGTGCGATCGGCCGAAGGTGGATCCGGCGTAGCCGGCGTTGTTGAAGGCTCCGTCGAGGCTGCCGAAGCGTTCGACGGCCGTCGCGACGGCGCGCTCGACGTCGTCGGCCCGCGTCACGTCGCCGACACTGCAGGCCGCTTGTCCGCCGGATGCCTCGATCTCGTGGGCGAGGTCCTTGAGCCGGTCTTCGCGTCGGGCCATGAGGACGACGGCCGCGCCTTCGGAGGCGAAGAGCCGCGCTGCGGCCTCGCCTATGCCGCTCGACGCTCCGGTGATCATCACGGTCCTGTCGGTCAGCAGGCCGGTGCTGTGCGCTGAGGATGTCCGATTGTTCATGACGCGAGTAAACCTGAAGTGGCGGACCGCCACACGGCTTTCACCAGACGGGCGTTCGATTCGGTGGTGCGACGCGGGCTCAATGGCACACTGTGCCCGCAGAGTTGCCGGAACAGCAGAACCACGATGAAGGCGCAACAGACACGTTGAAGAGGCCCGACCCGAGTGGGCAGGCCCCCTCCGACGACCACGCACATGGCCATGGCCGCAGCCATCGCGGTCGCGGTGGCGGTGGCGGTGGCGGTGGCGGTGGCGGTGGCGCCACCCTGGTTCGGACGGTGCTTGCCGAAGTTCGTGTTCAGCCGCGTCTCATAGGTGTTGGGGAGGTGACGGCGAGCCCGTGGGTGGAGTGTTCCCCGCAGCGCTCGATTCGGCGGGCGGGCGCCCGTCGTGATGGTGCGGCGGTCCACGCCGACCCGCGAACCGGCACAACACGCGTGGTGCAGTGCCGGGGGTTCACCGGGTGAGTGAGCCGTGCTGACTCAGCTCAGCATGTTGCGCCGGATCAGTGTGCTGCTGAGCCCGGTGGCCGCCGCCCGCACTTGCGTCGTGAACCGGTCGGGCCGGAATCTCCCGGTGGGCCCGGCCACACTGATCGCGGCGAGCGCCTCGTTGCCGAGCCCCAGCACCGGCGCGGCCACACAGACGAGCCCGGGTGTCGACTCCTCCCGCTCGAACGCGACGCCCGTCTCGGTGATCTGCCGAAGCTGGCGGCGCAGGGCGCCCGGTGCCACGACGGTGTGCGGGGTGCGTCGCTCCAGCGGCCCGGCCAGGACTTCCTGACGCAGCTCGCCGTCGGCGTGAGCGAGCAGTGCCTTGCCGACGGCGGTGCAGTGCAGCGGCATCCTTCCCCCGGTGCGCGAGGGGGCCCTGGCCTGGCGGTGCCCGCCGATCTTGGCGACGTAGACGACGTCGTGCCCTTCGCGCACTCCGAGGTGGACGGTCTCGTGGGTGCGCTCGTACAGGTCTTGGAGGAACGGCATCGCCACTTCCAGCAGGCTCCGCTCGGGCGCCGCGAGCATGCCCAGTTCGAAGAGGCCGCCGCTGGGGCGGTAGCCGCCGTCGGTCCGGTCGAGCAGACGGTTGGCGACCAGGGCCCCGGACAGGCGGTGCACGGTCGCCTTGTGCAGGCCCGTGCGTCGTACGAGTTCAGCGAGGCTGACCGCCCGGTCATCGGGCCGGAACGCCCGCAGGATCGTCACCGCCTTGCCGAGCACGGTGTCCAGACCGGTTGTTTCCGCCATGCCGCCAGCGTATCGCTGAGTGAGACGAAACGCTGGTTCGGGTGCGTGCCCCGGGGACACAGTGAAGCCGTGACCGAGAACCAAGGGCTCGCCGCTGCGAGCCAGTCCGACATCACCGCCGCGGCCGCGCGGCTTGCCGGGGCGTCCGCCTCCGGCAAGCCCTGTGCGCCCGTGCGGGACCTGATCGGCCGGGATGATCCGGCTGCCGCGTACGCCGTCCAGGCCGCGCTGACCGAACGCCGCCTCGCCGGCGGCGCCCGGATCACCGGCCGCAAGATCGGCCTGACCTCCGAGGCGGTGCAGCGACAGCTCGGCGTCGACCAGCCCGACTTCGGAGTCCTCTTCGACGACATGGCATACGCGGACGGCGGCACGATCCCGGCCGGGCGGATCCTTCAGCCCCGGGTGGAGGCGGAGATCGCGTTCGTGCTCCGCGCCGACCTGGCCGACGGCCCGCTCGACACCGCTCAGGTCCGGGACGCTATCGAGTACGGCGTTGCCGCGCTGGAGATCTGCGGCAGCCGGATCGCCGGCTGGGACATCAGCCTCGGCGACACGGTGGCCGACAACGCCTCCGCGGGCGCCTACGTGCTCGGGGCCCGCCGGCGCACCCTCGACGAGACCGAGCCGGTGGACGTCGTGATGTCGATGAGCGTCGGCGGCAGGGAGGTGTCCGCCGGGACCGGCGCGGCCTGTCTTGGTGACCCGGTCGAGGCCGTTGTCTGGCTGGCCCGTAAGGCCCGCGACCTCGGTGATCCGCTGCGCGCGGGGCAGGTCGTCCTGTCGGGCGCGCTCGGTCCGATGCGGCAGGTGTCCCCCGGCGACACCGTCACCGCCACCCTGTCCGGCTTCGGTGCCGTGACGGTCGGCTTCAGTGGGAAAGAGGACTCATGAGCAGGACCAAGGTCGCGATCGTCGGGTCGGGCAACATCGGCACCGACCTGATGATCAAGGTGCTGCGGAGGGCGAAGCACCTTGAGATGGGTGCCATGGTCGGGATCGACCCCGCCTCCGACGGCCTGGCCCGCGCCGCGCGGCTCGGCGTCCCGACCACGCACGAGGGTGTGGACGGGTTGATCGCGATGCCCGGTTTCGACGAGATCGACATCGTTTTCGACGCGACCTCGGCCAAGGCGCACGAGGCGCACGCGAACAAGCTGGCCCCTTTCGGAAAGCGGTTGATCGACCTCACCCCGGCGGCCGTCGGGCCGTACGTGGTGCCCGCCGTCAACCTCGACGAGCACCTCGATGCGCCCGACGTCAACATGGTCACCTGCGGTGGCCAGGCCACGATCCCGGTCGTCGCGGCGGTCAGCCGCGTCGTACCCGTCGAGTACGCCGAGATCGTCGCGTCGATCGCGTCGAAGTCGGCCGGCCCAGGCACCCGCGCCAACATCGACGAGTTCACCGAGACCACGTCGGCCGCCATCGAGCGGGTCGGCGGGGCGCGCCGCGGCAAGGCGATCATCATCCTCAACCCGGCGGAGCCGCCGCTGATGATGCGGGACACGGTGTTCTGCCTCGTCACGGCCCCGGAGCCGGCGGTTCAGGAGGAGATCAGGCGCTCGGTCACGAAGATGACCGCCGACGTCGCCGCGTACGTACCCGGATACCGGCTCAAGCAACAGGTCCAGATCACCGAGATACCCGCGGACCAGCCGGTCGGCACGCTCCTGGCCACCGCCGGCACTCCCCCGCCCACCCATCAGGTGTCGGTCTTCCTGGAGGTCGAAGGCGCCGCCCACTACCTCCCGGCCTATGCCGGCAACCTCGACATCATGACCTCCGCCGGCCTTCAGGTCGCGGAGCGCATCGCAGCAGGGAAGGCGGGCCGCTGATGGGCACCCCGATTTTCGTCCAGGACGTTACGTTGCGCGACGGAATGCACGCCGTACGCCACCGGATCGCCCCGGAGGACGTCAAGCGCATCGTCACCGCGCTGGACCGCGCCGGTGTCGACGCGATCGAGGTCGCGCACGGCGACGGCCTCGCCGGAGGGTCCGTCAACTACGGCCCCGGGTCGCACACCGACTGGGAGTGGATCGAGGCCGCGGCCTCCGTGCTGGAGCGTGCCCGTCTGACCACGCTGCTGCTGCCGGGCGTCGGAACCCTCCACGAGTTGAAGCGCGCCCACGACCTCGGAGTCCGCTCCGTCCGGGTCGCGACGCACTGCACCGAGGCGGACATCTCGGCACAGCACATCGCCGCGGCGCGCGAACTCGGCATGGATGTGTCCGGGTTCCTGATGCTCTCCCACATGGCGTCTCCCGAGGTACTGGCCCGGCAGGCGAAGCTCATGGAGTCCTACGGCGCGCACTGCGTCTACGTCACCGACTCCGGCGGCCGGCTCACGATGCGCGACGTGGCCGCGCGCGTACGCGCCTACCGGGACGTCCTCGACGACGGCACCGAGATCGGTATCCATGCCCACGAGAACCTGTCACTGTCGGTCGCCAACTCCGTTGTCGCGGTCGAGAACGGCGTCCGTCGAGTCGACGCCTCGCTGGCCGGTCACGGCGCGGGGGCGGGCAACTGCCCGCTGGAAGCGTTCATCGCGGTCGCGAACCTCTCGGACATCGAGCACGGCTGCGACCTGTTCCGGCTCCAGGACGCGGCGGACGACATCGTCCGCCCCCTCCGGGACCGCCCGGTGCGCGTCGACCGGGAGACCCTCACCCTGGGGTACGCAGGCGTCTACTCCTCGTTCCTCCGCCACGCCGAGGCGGCCTCCGCACGGTACGGCGTCGATGTCCGCGACCTCTTGACGGAGTGCGGGCGGCGCCGGCTGGTGGGTGGTCAGGAGGACATGATCGTCGACATCGCGCTCACGCTGGCGGCCGGGCGCCCGGCCCGGCCGGCCTGACCGTGCGGCGGGGGCCGGGCCCCTCGTTCAGCGGGAGGCGATCAGGGCCTCGCCCAGCGCCGCCAGCGCATCGGCGAGCTCCCTCATGTACTCCCGTACCGGCTTGCCGTCCTTCGACTGGAGGGAGACGAAGGAACCGTCGAACCCGGCCATGCCGAAGTGGGAGAGGGCGCCCCCGACGGTGTCGGCGATGTCCTCGCCCTCGTCGATGAACGACGAGCGGATCATGAGGCGCATGTAGGCGCGCCCTTCGTCGCGGACGGATGTCACGGTCCGCAGCGCCTCCGGCGCCTCGGCCGCCTCGTGGCTCATCACCAGCACCAGGAGAAGGCGCAGGAAGTCCTCCCGGTTCTCCAGGACCTCGCCGGTTCTGTCCAAGTACCAGCCGAGCCGCTCGCGTGGGGTGCCGCCCTGCGGAGGGTTTCGGTGGGCTTCGCGCATGGCCTCGAAGAAGCCGTGCGCCCCCTGTTCCATGACGGCCGACAGCAACCCCGCCTTGGAGTCGAAGTGGTAGTAGAACGCACTCTTCGGCAGGCCCGATTCCTTGACGAGCGCCGACATCGATGTGCCGGCGTACCCCCGGGCGGCCATCACCCGGGCAGCCGATTCGAGGATCTCCTGCCGCGAACGGCGGCCACGTCGGTTTCCGGTGTGCGCCTGCTGCGCGGACGTCTGCACCCACGGAAGTCTAAGGGCTCCCCGCCGGCCCGGCCGGAACCGTCCCGGGACGGTCGCTGAAGCCGGCCCGTCCTGCGGCTCCTCCCACGGGCCGAGGGCATTCCGTCACGCATTCGACCCTTGACACATCGCCGCAAAACGTTGTTAACCTCGCCAGATATTGACCGACCGATCGGTCCAAAACTTCCGCACCGCAGTGCGGATGGGACAACGGAGTCATCACATGACCCACAGCTACGACGCGGATGTCGCGATCGTCGGGTACGGCCCGACCGGCGTGATCGCCGCACTCACTCTCGCCAGCAACGGCGTCTCCGCCGTGGCCCTCGAACGGGACCGGGATCTCTACACCCGGGCCCGTGCCGTCACCGTCGACGACTGGACGATGCGGATCTTCCAGAACATCGGCATCGACGAGCGGATCGAGAAGAAGATCGACCCCCAGCGGGCACTGCGCTGGGTCACCTACGACGGCACCGAGATCATGCGGGTCGATCACCCGGAGTCGGTGATGGGCCGTAGTGCCCGCGCCTACAACATCTATCAGCCGACGATGGAGGCCGAGCTGCGCGAGGCGGCCCGGGAGTACGGCGACCGCATCACCGTGCACTACGGCGCCGAGGTCACCGCCGTCGAGCAGGACACCCACGGGGTCACCGTGACCTCGACGGACACCACCACGGGGAAGACCCGTACCGTACGTGCCCGGTACGCGATCGGCGCCGACGGCGGCAGCAGCGCGACCCGCGGCCGGGTGGGCTGCACGCTGCTGGGCGACACCGGCAACGTCACCTGGGTGGTCATCGACTGCCGGGTCAAGCGCTGGTGGCCGGACCGCGACGTCCTGACCTTCTGGTCCGACAAGGAGCGCCCGGTCGTCGACATCGCGCTCTCCGCGGGCAACCACCGGTGGGAGATCCCGCTCAAGCCCGACGAGACCCCGGAGGACTACACGACCGGCGCCGACGTGTGGCCGCTGCTCGAAGCCCTCGGCGTCACACCGGACGACGTCGAGATCCACCAGCACGCCTTCTACAAGCACCATGTCCGGATGGCCGACACCTGGCGCAGGGGCCGGGTGTTCCTGGCCGGCGACGCGGCCCATCTGATGCCGCCGTGGGCCGGCGCCGGGATGCAGACCGGAATACGTGACGCCCACGACCTGGGCTGGAAACTCGCCCGCGTCGTCAAGGGCGAGCTGCCCGAGAGCTGGCTCGACACCTACGAGGCGGAGCGGCGGCCCAACGCCACGTTCTACACCGACCTCGCAGTCGACCTGGGCCGGGTCATCAAGCAGGAGAAGACCGGGATGGCGTCGGATCTCAACGCCCCGCCGTCACTCATGGGCGGATGGCTCAGGGGCCCGGTGGGCGACAGCAGCATCGTCGGCCGGATGGTCCCGCAGCCGGTCGTCGGCGACGCCCGGGGCCGGATGACACGCCTGGACGACCTGCTCGGACACGGCTTCGTCCTGCTCGGGGACGACTTCGACCCCGCGAGCCTGCTGACGGCCGGCGAGAAGGCCGGCTGGGACGCCCTCGGCGCCCGCTATGTCGCGGTGCGCCCACGGGCGGCACACACGCAGGGGGCCGACGAACTGGTCGACCTCGACGAGGTCCTCCTCACGTGGCTGCGCCGGTACGGCGCCCGCGCCGTGGCGCTGCGCCCGGACAGGTTCGTCGCCGCGGCCGACACCAGCGGCCTTGCAGTACCCGCCTGAGACAGCTCGGACCGCGCCCGCCGGTCTGGGAAGAAGCCGGAAGAGGATGAGGAGGAGACACATGTCCGGGGTCAAGGAACTCGGTTACGTCGTCTACGAAGTCAGCAACACCACAGAATGGGAGCATTTCGGCATCGAACTGCTCGGCATGCAGATCGGCGAGAAGACCCGCGACGGTTTCACACTGCGCACCGACGAGAAGGCGCACCGCTGGATCATCACGGAGGGGCCCGCCGACGACCTGGCGGTCACCGGCTACGAGGTGTCGGACCCGGTCGCGCTCGACGCGCTGGTGACGAAGGTGCGCGCCGCCGGGATCGAGGTCGCCGAGGGCGACGCCGATCTCGCCGCCGCCCGCAAGGTGGAGCGGATCTTCGTCACCGCGGACCCGATGGGCAACCGGATCGAACTGGTCACGGGTCTGGCCGACGCTGCGACGCCGTTCGAGTCCGGGAAACTGCTCGGCACCTTCGTGACCGGCGCCGGCGGCGCGGGCCACCAGGTACTCCTCGCGCACGGTGTACCGCGGGAGACCTACCTGCACTTCTACCTGGATCTGCTCGGCTTCAAGATCAGCGACATCATCATCGAGGAAATGTCGCCGGGTGTGTTCGCCGACCTCATCTTCCTGCACTGCAACGGCCGCCACCACAGCGTTGCCTTCGGGGAGCTGCCATCGCCGAAGAAGACCCACCACTTCATGGTGGAGGTGACCGACATCCACGACGTCGGCGTCGCCTACGACCGGTGCATGGACGCCAAGCAGCCGTTCGAGATGACCCTCGGCATGCATCCCAATGACCAGATGTTCAGCTTCTACGTCTTCACGCCCTCGGGCTTCAGCGTCGAGTTCGGCTGGGGCGGGCTGATCATCGACGACCGGACGTGGGAAGTGAAGACGCTCGACCGGCTGAACAGCTGGGGCCACCGTGCCCCAGGAGCTGTGGCCCAGCTGCTCGCCGCCGCACCCGACCCGCACGGAGAGGCCCACTGATGACCCTCGACCCCAACTCCATCGCACGCACCGTCCAGGCCGGCGAGTGGAAACTCCGCTACTACGAGGCGGGCTCCGGCCACCCCGTCGTCCTGCTGCACGGCAGCGGGCCGGGCGCGACCGGATGGAGCAACTTCGCCGGCAACATCGAGGCGCTGGCCGAGCACTTCCACGTGTACGCCGTCGACATGCCCGGCTGGGGGGAGTCGGACCCCGCGGTCGTCGACCAGCTCGACCATGTCGCGACGGCGGTCCAGTTCCTGGATGCCCTCGGCATCGAGAAGGCCGCCTTCGTCGGCAACTCGATGGGCGGTCAGACCTCGCTGCGGCTCGCCACGGAGCACCCGGACCGCATCTCGCACCTGGTCACGATGGGCCCGCCGGTGGGCCGGATCCCGACGCTCTTCGGCGCCGGCGGCGGCCCTTCGGAGGGGCTCAAGGTGCTGATCGAGGCCTACCGTGACGCCGGTCCGGAGAACATGCGCCGACTCGTCGAGATCATGGTCTACGACAAAGCCCGGTTCGCCACCCCCGAGCTGTGCCAGGCCCGTTCGGACGCGGCACTCGCCCGCCCGGAGCACCTGCGCAACTACGTGGAGGGCCTGCCGAAGGGCTCGCCCCTCCCGAAGTGGGTCGACCCGGAGCTGCTGCCGGCGATCCGGGTGCCGACGCTGCTCATCCACGGACGCGACGACCGTGTCGTCTCGTTCGAGACCTCGCTCTACCTGCTGGCGAACATCCCGGACAGCCGGCTGGTGCTGCTCAACCACTGCGGACACTGGGCGATGATCGAGCACGCCGACGAGTTCAACCGGCTCGTCGCGGATTTCATCGTGAACAACTGACCCTGCGGCAACGGAACCGACCGGCCACCGAGCTCGACGGGCCCTGTGCCACTACGACGGCCCGCGCAGCCCCCATGACACGGGGCCGCGCGGGCCTTTCCCACAGCTTGCGCAGGGCGTTCTGCCGTGTGCTCGCGCCCGGGCTGCCGGCCGGCAGCTCCCCCGTGCTGGGCGACGCCGTCGGGTTCCGCCATGGCCGGCGCGCCCCAAGAGCGGCGCCGACGGGTGCCGGCCGGACGCCGGCTCACGTCCGGACGCCGGACGCGAGCGGCACGTCATCTCTTTCTGCGCCTGCCGAAGAGCCGCCGTGCCGCGACCCTGATGTGCCACCGCTCGACCGACGCACGTACCGAGTCGCGAGCACACGCATCGCGTGAATTCTTGTCGGGCCGGAAAGCCGGAAGGCCGGTGCCGTGTGTCTTTCGCCCACGGCACCGGCCTCAGCCCGGTCGAGTCAGTCGAGCAGGTCCACCGCGTCGCCCGGCGGGGCGGCGTTGCCCGCAGTGATCGTCGTGTCCGGGCGGAACGACGGCTCCGGGGCCGCCGGATTCCCGGGGCCGGTGCCGGGGCGTATCCCCTCGTCGCGGGCGGGACCGTCGGCGGGCAGGACGAGGTCGGCATCGAAGCCGTCGTCCCGGGCGCGCGGGGCGGCGATCGCCGCGGCCGGGCCGAAGCCGCCCGGCCGGTCGACGGTCGTGGCCGGCGTGCTCGCCGGTGGGCCGGACGCGGACAGGCAGGCGTCGCTCATGCCTCACCGCCCCCCGCGGCCGACGACGGGGCCGCGACGTCCGCCGAGGACAGCGGGATCGGCGTGAACATCTCCGGCTCCTCGTCCGGCGTCAGCGCGGTCGGGCCGTACAGCCAGTCGACGAAGGAGTAGTCGTAGGTGTCGCGTGCGCGCAGCAGTACGTTGCGCTGCTCACGAGCCGTCCCGTCGAGGTGCCACAGCTCGCCCCATGCGCGGGAGGTGCTCAGCACGCGGCGGCAGTGCTCCGGGCGGACCGCCTCGTAGGCGGCGAGGGCGGTGCCCCAGTCGACGGTACCGTCGGCGGCCCGATTGCGGGCGACGTGCTCGCCCAGCACCCAGCCGTCCTCGATCGCCATGATCGCGCCTTGCGCGATGTACTGCAGCGGTGGGTGCGCGGAGTCGCCGAGCAGTGCGATCCGGCCGTGGACCCAGTTCATGAGCGGATCGCGGTCGAACATCCGCCACCATTTGTCCCGCCACATGAACGGCAGGCCGTCCCGGACGAAGTCGCAGGTCCCGGCGAAGGCGGCGTCGAGCTCGTCGGGTGTGCCCCAGTCCTCCTGCCCGGCCAGCGCCTTGGGCGACTCGAAGACGGCCACCTGGTTGAGCAGTTCGCCGCCGCGCAGGCCGTAGTGCACGAAGTGGCAGGCGGGGCCGACATGCACCACGACCTCGCTCAGGTCGAGGGACCGCACCTGCGGCAGTTCGCCGGGCACGGTGCCGCGGTAGGCGACGTACGCCGAGGAGACGGGCTCGTCGTCGACGAGCAGCTTGCGGGCGACGGAGTGCAGCCCGTCGCCCGCGATCACCACACCGGCCTCGTGGGTCCGGCCCGAGGCAAGGGTCACGCACGCGCCGCGTTCGGTGTTCTCGTACGCGGTCACCTGCGCGTCGGTGATCAGCTCGACACCGGCGCGTTCACACGCGCGCAGCAGCAGGCCGTGCAGGTCGCTGCGGTGGATGACCAGGTACGGGTAGCCGTACCGCTTCTCCAGGTCCCGCAGGTCGAGGCGGGTCAGCTCTTCGCCGTCCACGGCGTCGCGCATGACCATGGAGTCCGGCACGACGCCGAGGCCCTTGGCCTCCTGCAGGAGACCGTAGTCGTCGAGGATGCGGGTGCAGTTGGGCGCGAGCTGGATGCCGGCGCCGACCTCGCCGAAGGCAGGGGCGCGTTCCAGCAGGAGGACGCTCAGGTCCTGGCGGGTCAGCGCGAGGGCGGCGCCGAGGCCGCCGATGCCACCGCCGACGACGATCACATCAGGTTCGGGATGGGACATGACTCAACTCCTCAGAGCCACGGGCCGAGCTCGGGAGCGTCGGCGAGGGAGTGCGGGCGACCGGCCAGCCAGGCCGTGACCTCCGGCAGTGGTCCGTCGGGCAGGCCGGCAAGTCCGCGCCTGTCCCGGATCTCGTCGGCCAGTGCGGCCAGAAAGCCGTCCGGCAGGTCGGTGAAGGCGGTACCGGTGGCGAAGTCGACGGCGTGGACGCACACCTCGCGGGAGCGCATCCACGGCAGCTCGGTCGCCGGGACGGTACGTCCCTGGGCGGTGACGACCCGGTGCTGCCACTGCTCGTCGGTGAGCCGGTCGAGCCCGTCGGCGAGCCGGTGCGCGGATGCGGTCAGCCAGGACCGCAGCTGGCCGGCCGACAGGGCAGTGCCCTTGGCGATGCCTGCCGCGCGTTCCCCGGCGGAGGCGTACATCGGTGTCCGCTCGCCGGTGGCCGCCCAGTGGACGAGGTTGCACAGGGCGTCGGCGTTGGCGGCGACGTGTGCGGCGAGGTGCTTGCGGGTCCATCCGGGCAGCGCGCTGTCGGCCGAGAAGCCGGCCTCGTCCAGGTCTGCCACGGCAGCGAGCACCAGCTTCGTGCCGGTGCGGGCCCACGCTCGGGAGTCGGCGAGGGTCCGTGCGGTGTCCGTCATGCCCCGACCACCTTGTTGGTGCAGGCGCCCAGGCCGGAGATCTCGGTGACCACGGTGTTGCCGGGGAGGAGGAAGACCTTGGGGTCGCGGGCGTTGCCGACGCCGGCCGGGGTGCCGGTGGCGATGATGTCCCCCGGGTTCAGGGTGATGACCGTGGAGATGTACTGCACCAGGAACACCGGGTCGAACAGCAGCGTGCCGGTGTCGTCCTGCTGCATGACCTGCCCGTCGACGACCGTCCTCACCTTGAGGCAGGGACGGACACCGCCGACTTCGTCGGGGGTGACGACGTAGGGGCCGACCGGGGTGGTGGCCTCCCAGATCTTGCCCTGGGTCCACTCGATGGTGCGGAACTGCCAGTCGCGCACCGAGATGTCGTTCATGACGGTGAAGCCGGCGATGGCGGCGACGGCCTGCTGCTCGTCGGCGCGGCGTACCCGCTCGCCGATCACGACGGCCAGCTCGACCTCCCAGTCGAACGCATCGGTCTCGGCCGGCTTGACGATGTCGTCGCCCGCGCCCAGCAGGGTCTCGGCGAACTTCGGGAAGAGGGTCGGGTGGTTCGGAAGCTCCCGGCCCATCTCCTTGATGTGGTTCGTGTAGTTGTGGCCGACGCAGATGATCTTCGACGGGGCGGGCACGACGGGCGCGAAGTCGGCCCCCTCGACGGGGTGGGTGGGGCCGGCGGCAGCGGCAGCCCTGGCCTGCCAGTCGGCCTCGGCGAACAGCTCACCGAGGTCGGCGTACCCGAGGTCGACGAGGCGATCGCCGTCGAGACGGACCGCCCGGGTGCCGGCGGAGGTGCGGATGGTGGCGAGCTTCATGGTCAGGCGTCCTTCTGGGTGCGGTTGAGCCGGAGCGCCTCGAACACAGGCGCGTCGGAGAAACGGAAGAGGTCGAGGGCGCCCTCGTCGGAGTCGGTAGTGCTGGCCTCGGACCGGGCGGTGAACGGCTCCCAGGACGGGACGACGAACAGGTCTCCGCGGGTCACCGTCCAGGACCTGTCGCCGACGGTCACCACCCCGGACCCGTCGAAGACCTGGTACACCGAGGAACCGGTCTCGCGCACCGGCGCGGTCGCGGCGCCGCGGGCGATGCGATGGAACTCGGCGCGGAGCGTGGGCAGGACGTCGGTGCCGTCGTGCGGGTTGGAGTAGCGCACCGCGGCGTGGCCGGGCTCGACCGTGCCGCCGCAGCCCTCCTTCTCCAGCGAAAGCTGGTCGGCCAGGGCGGCGTTGGTGTACTCCCACTTGTACGACAGCAGCGGGCTGCCGGGCGTGGGCGGGGCGGCCGACAGCGGGCGCAGACCGGGGTGGCCCCAGAGGCGCTCGGAGCGCGACCGCTCAGGGGTGATCCGCTCGGCGGCGCTGATCTCGTCGCGGCCGAATTCGAAGAACTGCGCCTCGGTGGCGTACTGGAAGGGGATGTCCAGACCGTCGATCCAGGCCATCGGCTCGGAGGTGGCGTTGTGGTGGGCGTGCCAGTTCCAGCCCGCCTGCGGGAGGAAGTCGCCACGGTTCATGGGCACCGGATCGCCGCCCACGACCGTCCACACGCCCGAGCCCTCGACGACGAAGCGGAAGGCGTGCTGGGTGTGCCGGTGCTCGGGGGCGTCCTCACCCGGCATGAGGTACTGGATGGCCGCCCACAGCGTCGGGGTGGCGAAGGGGCTGCCGCCGAGGGAGGGGTTGGCCAGTGCGATGGCCCGGCGCTCGCCGCCGCGGCCCAACGGGACCAGGCCGCCGGCCCGGTCCGCCAGCTGCCGCAGCCGCTCCCAGCGCCACAGGTGCGGCACGGCACGCGTGCGCGGGTGGGCCGGCATCAGGTCGCCGATCTCGGTCCACAGCGGGACGAGCAGTTCCTGTTCGAAGCCCCGGTAGAGCTCTTCGAGTGCCGGAGTGACCTCGGGCTGCCCCTTCGCTGATACGGCCTGGAGCCGGACCGGGGAACCCGTGTCGGTGTCTTGGGTCATGGAGGTCTCAGTCACGGCATCAGCGTGCGTCCGCTTCCGATGGGAGAACATGAGGATTCTGGAGAGCAGAATCGGAGGGACACCATGGACAAGCCGCTCAAGACCCCGCCGCCCTACCCGATCGCCAGCGTGGATCACGCGCTGCGGGCGGCGGCCATGTTGCAGATGGAGGGCGGCGCGACCGTCTCGCAGATCGCCGAGCGTCTCGGTGTCGCCCGGTCCACGGCCCACCGGATCCTGGCGATGCTGGTCTACCGGGACTTCGCCATGCAGGACGAGGACCGTGTCTACCGCGCCGGACCGGTGCTTGAGCTCGCCGCGCACTCACAGTCCTCGGTCTCGCGGCTGCGCGCGAGGGGTGTCCCCCATCTGCACCGGGTCGTCGACCTGCTGGAGGAGACCTCGAACCTGGTCGTGCGCACCGGGGACACGGCCCGGTTCATCGCCAGCGTCGAATGCCGGCAGGCCCTGCGGGTCGGCTCCCGTGAGGGCATGGTGTTCCCGGCGCACCGCACCACGGCAGGTCTGCTCCTGCTCGCCGACCTCTCCGACGAGGAACTGGACGAGGTGTACGCCCCCGGGCGCTACCGCGACCGTCCGGCCGACCGCCCGGACCTCGCCCGCCTGCGCACGGAGCTGAAACGACTGCGGCGCAACGGGTTCGCCGTCAACCGGGAACGGTCCGAGCGGGGTCTGGTCGCCGTCGGAGTGCCGGTGCGCGGCCAGGACGGCACCGCGCTGGCCGGCCTGTCGGTGTCGCTGCCCAGCGTGCGCTACGACGCGCGCAGTCTCCGGCCCCTGGTCGCCACGCTGGATGCCGCGGCGCACGCGCTGGAGCAGGACCTGGCCGAGCAGGACTGATACCTGTCGGCAGAAGAACAGAAGCAGCGGCTCAACTGCTCGTCCGATCGACTTGAGTTCGGTGACTGCTGTGGGCACCGGACGGTTCTGGTGTCATGTCCGGCCCCTTGCGCGGGAATTCGTCATGGCCCGGGCTCCGGCGCCACGTAGATCACGAGCGTCTGTTCCGGCCGTCCAGCCACATGGAACGCCGTGTAGGCATACGTGACCACGTCGCCGTCCGGCGACCGGAGCCGCTTGTGCCCGCCCCTGCGTGGCTCGACCTCGAACTGCGGCCACCATGCCCGCACCTCGGGGCTGCCTTCGTGCAGTTCGTCGACCAGCCGCCCGAAGCGCGGATCCCCGGGACGGGCGCCGGCCAGGGTGCGTACCCGCGCGAGCAGCCCCCGTGCCTCGGGCTCCCAGTCGACCAGGACCTCCCGTGCGCGCGGCTCGAAGAACACCCAGCGCGCGAAGTTGGGCAGCCGCCCGTCCTCGGTGACGAGCCCCGGGAACACCTTTTCCGTGGCCGGGTTGCGGCTCAGCACGTCGTACGTGCCGTCGATCACGTACGCGGGATGTGGCTGCAACAGCAGCGGGACGGCGGCCACTCCCGGCTGAAGTGGCTCGGGCCCCGGTTCCCCGGCGGCCGGTGAGCGTCCGGCGAGCCGGAAGAGGTGGTCGCGCTCGTGCGCGTCGAGGCGCAGGGCGTCGGCGAGGGCGTCCAGGACCTGGTCCGAGGCGCGGATGTCCCGGCCCTGCTCCAGATACGTGTACCAAGTGGCGCTCATCCCGGCGAGCAGGGCCAGCTCCTCGCGGCGCAGCCCCGGGGTGCGGCGCCGGCCTGTCGACGGCAGGCCCGCCTCGCGCGGGGTGATGCGCTCACGGCGGCTGCGCAGGAAGGCCGCGAGCTCGCGACGCCGCTCCTGAGGGTCGGGCGGGGCGCTCTCCGCCATGGCACTACCACCTTTGATTCCAGAATAAGCCGACTCTGGATACCAGATTAACGCCGGCTCACACTGGCTCTTGCCGTCGACAGGAACGGCAGGGATACATCAGCGGCAGTGTGGAAGGAGCCGTCATGTCAGGTGTCACCGGCAAGGTCGTGGCCGTCACCGGGGCGAGCAGCGGGATCGGCGAGGCGACCGCCCTGCTGCTGGCCAAGCGCGGTGCCCGGTTGGTTCTGGGTGCACGTCGCACCGAGCGGTTGGCGGAGCTGACCGCGCGGATCGAGAGGGCGGGTGGTGAGGCCGTTCATCTCTGTACGGACGTGACCCGGATCGACGATCTCCATGCGCTGGTCGCCCTGGCGGGCGAGCGTTTCGGGCGGCTCGACGTTCTGGTCGGCAACGCCGGGGTGGGCACCATCTCGCCGCTGGACGACCTGCGCACCGACGAGTGGAACCACATGGTCGACGTCAACGTGAAGGGCGTGTTGAACGGCATCGGCGCGGCCCTCCCCGTGTTCCGCGCTCAGGGCGGCGGCCACTTCGTCACAACGGCGTCCACGGCCGCGTACCGCGTCGTGCCGGCGATGGCCGTCTACGCCGGCACGAAGGCCGCGGTGCGGGCCATTTGCGAAGGTCTGCGGCAGGAGGCGGGGCCGGCCTTCGGGTCACCACCGTCTCGCCCGGTCTGATCGCCACCGATTTCGCCGAGGCGTCCAGCAACGACCGGGTCCGCGGCGACATCACACGCATGCGGGACGAGGTCGCGATCGCCCCCGTGGCGGTGGCGCGGGCCATCGCCTACGCGATCGGGCAGCCCGCCGACGTGGACGTGAACGAGATCGTGATCCGGCCCACTGCGCAGAGCTGATCGGCGGAGGTGGTCGGCGGCGGCAAACGGTTCATGGGCGACCTCGTGGAGCGGATGTCCTGAACCCTCGAAGTCCGGGGTCCGCGGCGCCACCGCCGTCGCTGCGCACGGTTGGGCCGCAGGACGCCGAACGGCTGCCGCACGACTGCTGCTCGACGGGGCCTCAGTCGTCGGCGATCTGCAGGGCCAGCACGAAGTGTTCACCGTTCGTCCCTGCGAGCAGGCTGTCGAACAGCGGGGTGAGCCCGTTCACGGCGCCGCAGCCGACGTCGTGGTTGGTCCACCAGTCGGCCTCCGGTCCGAGCAGGGAGACCACTTGGGCCGCCGCGTGCTCGGCGGTCTCCGCGGGCAGGTGCCGGTGGCTCGGCCAGACCAGGTCGACGGTCGCGACCCGGGCCAGGAACGGGGCGGCACCGTGCGTCTCCAGCGGCTCCAGAGCGGCGCAGATTTCCGGAGCGGACGGCGGGGTGTATCCGGTCAGGAAGCGCTGCCAGGGCTCGTCCGCCGCTACCGCGGCCAGGAGCCCGCGGATCCGGGCCGCCAGCTCCGGCAGGTCGGGGTCGGGCTCGGCGAACCGCCCGGCCCGCACGTACACCCTCATCGGCGTGGACAGCGCCGCCGTGCTCGCTTCCAGTCCGGCCAAGCCCTCCGAAGACGCCACAGTGGGATTCTGCCGTACGCCGTCGTGCGCTCCTCACTCCGCCCGCTCCCGAACCCGTTCACCGGTCGAGCCGTCGGACGGTGGCCGTGGCCCGCGCCGGCGGGCGGCGCGGGCCGTGCGGGTCAGAGAGTGGCCGCGTACGGGTCGCGGTCCGGCGGGACGAGCGGGACGGTTCCGGCCCGGCTGCCGATGTGTTCCGTCTCTCCGGAGACGATGGACCGGTCGATGGCGGTGAGCACGTCCAGGACGTGGTGGCCGAGGTCTCCGGTGGCGATGTGCGGCTCACCGGTGCGGATGGCCCGGGCCATGTCCAGTACCCCCAGTCCGCGGCCCGACCCGGTGCCGACGGTCTCGGCCGTCTCCCACTGTGGCTCGCCGTCCGCGGAGTGTCCCCGGGTGATCCGCACGTCCCCGGCGAACGTGTTGGGGTCGGGTACGACCAGGGTGCCCTCCGTCCCGGTGATCTCCACGACGCCGCTGCGGACCAGATGGGAGTCGAAACTGTAGACGCTCTGGCTGCTCGCCCCGCTCTCGAACGTGGCGAGTGCCGAGACATGGGTGGGGACGGCGACGGCGAACTCCGTACCGGCGCGGTCTCCCGTCCTGATGGTGCGGATCCCGCGCCCGGTGGAGCCCACGGCGGACACCCGGGTGACGGACCCGAGCAGGGAGACCAGCATCGTCAGGTAGTAGGGGCCCATGTCGAACAGCGGACCGGCCCCCTCGGCGAAGAGGAACTCCGGGTCGGGGTGCCAGGCGTCGGGGCCGGGGGTCTGCATGAAGGTCTGCGCCGACAGCACGGCGCCGATGTCCCCGCGGGCGATCACCCGGCGCGCCGTCTGCACACCCGGACCGAGGACGGTGTCGGGAGCGACTCCCACCCGCAGTCCGGCCGCCGCCGCCCGGTCGAGGAGAGTACGTGCTTCGAGCGGGTCGACGGCGAGGGGCTTCTCCGACCACACATGCCTGCCCGCTGCGACGGCCGCCGTGCTGACGTCGGCGTGAGCGGCGGGAACGGTCAGGTTGACGACCAGTTCCACGCCGTCGTGGGCGAGTACGTCCGTTGCGCTCCCCCACGCACCGACACCGTGCCGCCGGGCCTGGGCCTCGGCGCGGTCGAGTGCGACATCGCCGACGATCCGCACGTCCGTGTCGGGGAACCGGCCGAGCGTGGCGAGGTACTGCTCGCTGATGTTGCCGGCGCCGATGATGCCGACACCGACCGGACCGGTACGGGGGCTCATCAGACGATTCCCTTCTCGTTGAGGTACGCCACGGAGCCCGCCACGCCCTCGAACATGTCGCCGGCGTAGTGGTCGAACTCCACGACCGCCCACGCGGTGCCGGGAGCGGCGGCCAGGGCGGCGGCCACCGGTATCTCGCCCTGCCCCGCCGGCACCTGCCGGGTCAGCGCCACGTCGAACGGGGCGCCGGACGTGTGCGGGTCGTCGATGACGGCGCCGTCCTTGATGTGCAGCGCACGCACCCGGGGGCCGAGCCGGCGCAGCAGCCCGACCGCGTCCCTGCCGCCGGCCGAGGCCCAGTACACGTCCACCTCCAGCCCCACTTCGGCGTCCAGCCGGTCCACGAAGCGGTCGTAGGCGTTCACACCGTCGACGGTGGGGGTGAACTCCTGCGAGTGGTTGTGGTAGCCGACGCTCAGCCCGTGGCCGGCGGCGACGGCGGCCGCTTCGTTGAGGAGCGACGCGGTCCTGTCGATCTCCCGTGCCTCGGCCCATCGGGCGGCGGGCACCATCGGCTCGAACACCGTTTCCAGGCCCAGCACTTGGGCTGCGTCGAACGTCCGCCGCAGTGTGTCCGGGCTCTGGTCGGGGGATGCGATGGCGGCGTGCCCCGTGCGCGCGGTCAGCCCGTGCCGGGCGAGGGCGTCCGCGAGTTCCCGTGGGCGGTGGACGAAGTCGAACACTTCGACGTTGCGCAGCCCGATCTCCGCGAGGCGGGCCAGGGTGCCGTCCTCGTCGGCGTGGAGCGCGTCGCGCATGGAGTAGAGCTGGAGTGACAACCGGGATGTGGGCATTCGGTGTCCCTTCGGGTTCAACGGTGGGTTGCGGGCCGGACGGTGACCGGCCCGGCCGGTGGTGCACAGCTGGCGGATCCGCACATCACGGGACGGCAGGTCTGCCGGGGCGGTGGGGTCCGGCAGCGCGTGCGGTGTTCCGGGCCGGGGCTCCTCGGCTCCGGGCCGGGGCGTTTTCGCCGCCGGCCCGTTGGCGTCACGCGGTCGTGTCCGTCGCGGCGTCCACGGCCGTGACGTCGAACAGATGAACCTGTTCGGGGGGCGAGGGCGGGCACTGGAGTCCGACGTGGGCAAGTGCCGCGCCGGTGAGGACGACGCCCCGGGCATCGGTGCCGAACCACTCCGGCCCGGATTCCGGTGGCCCGCTCGTCTCCGCTCGCACCGGGCTGATCCGGTACCGGCGGGCCGGGTCGAGGCCGCGGAAGGTGAACCGGCCGGGCCGGACCACCTCCGAGCGTCCGGTCACCGCGAGGGAGAGCAGGGCGCGGCTCCGGTCGGGGGCGACCACGCCGGTCAGCTGCAGGCTGTCGTCCCACGGGTCCTCCCGTACGAGCCGCCCGGTGTGCAGCAGGCCGCGACGGGCGCGGTACAGCGCGAACCACTCCCGCAACTCATCGCGTTCCCGCTCGTCGGCCGCCCGCAGGTCCCACTCGACGCCCATGTGTCCGAAGAGGGCGGTCGCCGCCCGGAACGACAGGTCGTGGGTCCGGGCGGTGGTGTGGGAGCGGGGCGAGGCGATGTGGGTGCCGAGGAGTTCGAGCGGTACGAGCTGTGTGGTCCAGCGGTTGATCCGCTGGCGGTCCAGGGGGTCGCTGCAGTCCGACGGCCAGACCCGCTGGGTGCGTTCGAGCACGCCCAGGTCGATGCGCGATCCGCCGGACGAGCACGACTCGATCTCCAACGCCGGGAATCGGCGGCGCAGTTCGTCCATGAGCCGGTACGCGGCGAGGGTCTGGGCGTGTACGCCGGGCCGCCGGGATTCCCCGTGCCCGGCATCCACGAGGTCGCGGTTGTGATCCCACTTGACGGCCGCGATGTCGTACTCCGTGAGGATCGCGGTCATGCCGTCCAGGACGTGGGCGAAGGCTCCGGGGTGGGTGAGGTCGAGGACCTGCTGGTGGCGGGAGGGCAGTGGCAGCCGGCCTCCGGTGCCGAGCATCCACTCCGGGTGGGCGCGGGCCAGCTCGGAGTCGGTGCTGACCATCTCGGGTTCGAACCACAGGCCGAACTCCATACCGAGGGAACGGACATGATCGATCAGTGGGTGCAGTCCGTCGGGCCACACCTCGGGGTCGACGGTCCAGTCCCCGAGTCCGGCGCGGTCGGAGCGGCGCCCGCGGAACCAGCCGTCGTCCAGGACGTACCGCTCGACGCCCACGGACGCGGCGATGTCGGCCAGTTCGGTGAGTACGCCGAGATCGTGCGCGAAGTAGACGGCTTCCCACACGTTGAGTGTGACGGGCCGCGCGGAGCCGGGGTGTGCGGGCGATGCCCGCAGATGGCGGTGGAACAGAGCGGCCTGTGCGTCGAGCCCGTCCCCGTAGGCCCCGTACAGCCAGGGGCTGGTGTAGCTCCCGGCGGGCGGCAGGACGATCTCGCCCGGCAGCAGGAGTTCGCCTCCGCCCACGACCTGGTCGCCGGTGGCGAGGCGTTCCGCGTAGTGCCGCTGGTTGCCGCTGTGGCCGACGTGCACGCCCCAGACCTCGCCGGCGGCGAAGCCGAACCCGGGTGTGCCGACGGAGAGCACCAGGGGCGATTCGGCGCCGGTGCGGCCTCGCCGGTTCTCCCTGACCCAGGCGCCGACCCGCAGGGGTGCCCGCTGCGGAGTGCGTTCCATGGTCCAGCGGCCCGCGAGGTCGAGTATTTCCCGGGCGCGTGCGGGCAGGGGCAACGCGAGGCTCAGGTCGTCCAGTTGGAAGTCGTCGGTGCCGGTGTTGCCCAGGGTCGCGCGGGTGCGCAGCAGTCCTTCCTCGTCGAGTTCGAGTTCCACGAGGACGGAGAGTCCGGCGGCGGTGTCCGTGCCCCGGACGCGCAGGGAGCGTTCGGTCGTCTCGGGGGGTTCCGTGGTGAACAGGGGTGACCAGTCGGCGCCGGAGCGGCTGCCGCTGATGCCGGGTCGGCCCAGCCATGCCTCGCCGGCCTCGGGCAGGACCGCGAGTCGTACCGGCCGGTCGGGGCCGTTCGGGGCGACGCCGCGGACGGCCCCGCGTACGAGGGCGGTGAGGGTGGCGTCGTCGAGGTCACCGAGGGGGGCGCCCCAGTGGACGATCTCCGGGAGGCGGCCGTCGCCGAGGTCGACGACGACGCTCACCGTCCTGGCGCGCAGATGGACGATCGAGGCGGTCGGTTCGGAGCGCATGATGCCTTCCGTACGGTCTGTCCCGGTCTGCGATCGGCCGGGGTGCGGGGTCGCGTCGGGGGTCATACCCCGGGAAGGCGTCCGTCCCAGGGGACGAAGGCCGCGAGATCGACGGATTTCCGGATGCCGTCGGGCCGGGTCACCGTCACGAGGGTTCCGTCGACGCGCACGGCGGGCGGTTCGGGCGGGGCTGCCGTGGCGGTACGGGTGAGGGTGTGCAGGCTCACCAGCACGGTGTCGCCGGCGCGGGCGGAGGCGAAGAGGGCCGGGACGGCGGCGCAGCGGCCCAGTGCGTCGGCGTCCCGGTAGCCGAACGCGCGGGCGTCGTCGTAGCCGTGGAGACCGGTGACGCGTGCGGTGAGGCCCCCGGTGGTCGTCACGGTCGCCGACGGGGCCTCCGGATCGAGTTGCGCGGTCGGTGGTACGTCGTCGGCGACGGCCCAGCCGCCCTCGCGGACCGTCCGTCCGCCGGGCGAGCGCACGAGGTGGGCGCGTACCTCGTGTTCGCCGTCCGGCAGCGAGACGGAGACGACCGCGCAGCCGGGCAGTTGCCGTCCGTCGATCTGAGGCAGGTGCACCGACCCCGCGATCGTGCCGTCGACCCGCATCGCCCTGATCGCCCCGCGGCGGCTGGCCCGGCCGTCGGCATCGACGAGGGCGAGGTGGGAGTCGATGTTCTCCTGCCAGGCGGCGCCGGTGCCGGGGGCGGTGTGGGAGGAGAACGCCAGCTTGGCGTAGTGCGGGTCGTCGGGGTCCGGGCGGGTCGGTTCGACGGGGATCTCGCAGTGGTCGCTGCCGTGGTTGGTGAGCCGGACGATGCCGTCCCGCTGTGTGGTGAGCAGCCAGCCGAGCGAGGGCATCGCATGGGTGCCGCGGTCGGTCTCGGTGGGCTGTGGCTCCTCCGCGGCCGTCCACACCGGGGCGTCCGGGGCGAGGGCGAGACCGAGGAAGCCGATCCCGGCCAGGTAGGCCGACCCGAAGCCGCTGTAGCTCTGCGCGATCGGCTCGTAGGGCCGGTACCAGCCCAGGTCGAGGGGGCGGTCGATGCCGACGCCGTGGGCGACGAACCGGGCGAGGACCCCGGAGGCGAGGCGCCGCGTGGCGCCCGGCCGGAGCGGGTTGACGCCGGAGATCTCCGCGCACCACAGGGCGGCGAGCGCGGCGGTGCGGTAGCTGAGCGACCGTCCCATGTGCAACATCGACCCGTCGGGGGCGACGGTCCGCGCCCAGGAGGTGACGAACGCGCCGAGGCGTTCGAGGTGGCGGTCGCCCTCGGGGGTGGTGACCCGGTCCGTCATCCGGTACCAGGCCCACAGGTAGGGGTGGATGGCCCAGGCGTTGTAGTAGTCGATGGCGTGCTCGGGGCCGTCGGTGTACCAGCCCTGCTCCAGGTACCAGGACTCGACGCGGCGCACATTGCGTTCGCCCGTGCAGCCGGAGGTGTCCTCCCCCACCGAACGCAGGAACGCCTCGGCCATCGCGGGGAAGAGCTGCCAGTTGTTGTGCCACACCTCCAGGCGGGCGTGGTGCCTGAGCCAGTCGGCGACGCGGTGGCGCTCGGGCGCGGTGAACCGGTCCCAGAGGCGGTCGCGGCTGACGTACAGGCTGAACGCGATGTTTGCGGCCTCGACGATGGAGTTGGTGACGCCGGTGACGGGTGCGCGGCAGGTGACGCCGCGCGGCCACGCTTCGGGGCCTTCCGGCTCGGTGCCGGCGAGCAGGGCGCGGGCGTAGCGCTCGGCGAGCGGTTCAGCGGTCCTCTCGTCGGTGCCGGTGAGCAGGGGTGCGGCGAGGAGGAAGGAGCGGCCGACGGTCTCCATGCTCTCGCGGCGTTCACCGTCCGGGGTGACCCGGCCGGGCAGCCGCGGCAGGGCTCCGCCGGGGCTGTCGTGGCGTCGGACGTGGTCGAGCCAGCACAGGCCGGTGGTCTCCCAGTGGGTGCGGGTCCAGCCGGTGAGCGGCGAGCGGGCGTGGTCGTGGGGCGGCAGGGCGAAGGGGGGCGGGGGCGGTGCCCCGGTCATGTGGCGGTGCTCCGGCGCGGGCGGGCCGGTCCGTCCTGCCCGGAAATGTTGCCGGTCGTGGTGTCGATGCTCCAACGGTCGCTCCATTCCAGGTGTGCTCGGCCGCCGCCGATGTGCAGCGGCAGCCAGACGGGGGGCGAGTCGGCCAGCCGGTCCGGCAGCCACCGGTCGCCGAGGTAGACGTGGCTGGTGCGTTCGGTGCCGTGCACCGTCGCGATCGCGCTGATCTGCGAGTCGTGGGTCGCCGAGCCCTCGGGGGCGAACAGCCGCCAGGGCTCCCAGGGGCCGGTGAGCGCGGGGGCGGTCGTGTACCGGTTGTCGTTGGTGGTCCAGCCCGTGAGGTCGGAGCCGAACAGGTAGTAGGTGCCGTCCACGCGTACCAGGGCGGGTGATTCGTAGCCGTGCCGGCCGTGGTCCGCGAGGGTCGTCGACACGAGGGAGTCCACGGCGAGGTAGTCGTCGGTGAGCCGGTAGATGTGCAGCCCGTGGTCCCGGTCCTCGGACAGCAGGTAGCCGACGCCTTCCTCGGTGTGTACACCGATGTCGCGGCTGAGCCGGCCGAGCGGCCGCACACTGCCCCGGTACTCGTACGGTCCGGCGGGACGGTCGCCGACGGCGAAGCCGACCCGGGCGTCGGTGTAGTCCGCGGAGTCGATGTGCACAAGCATCACGTACCGGCCGGTGGCCGCGTGGTGCAGTACCTTCGGCCGCTCGACCACCCGGTCGGGGGCGAGGTCGCCCGGGCCGGCCGTCAGGGAGTCTCCCTCGTACCGCCAGGTGGCCAGGTCGGGCGACGAGTAGCAGGCGATCGCGGAGAAGGTGCCGCCGCGGCGCTTGTCCTCGCCCCAGGCCCAGAAGCGGTCGCCCAGGCGCAGTATTCCGATGCCGTGGAGCTGTGCGGTCCGGCCGTGCTGGTCGTGGAAGAGCCGTCCGGGTTCGATCGCACCGGTTGCCGTGTGGTTCATGCCGCCTCTGCTCGTTCGATGCGCAGTACGTGACCGGCGCGGGTGGACGGTTCCCGCTGGACGAGGAGGGTGCGGTACACCCGGTCGCCCCACACCCGTCGGAGTCTGTCGTCGTCCAGGTCGATCGCCTCGGTGCGGACCTCGAAGTTCTGGGTGTCGGCCCGCAGCAGGGCGGCTTCGACCCGGAGCCCGCGCGGGTGCGGGACGGGCGGATGCGCCGTCATGAGGACGAGGGTCATCGTGCGGGGCGCCTCGAAGGTCCAGTCGTCGCGGAGCAGTACGGCGCCCTGCCCGCGGTCGAGCTCGACGGACCGCTCGCAGCGCACCAGTGCGCTCTGCGGCGGGTAGGCGGGGGCGAGGTCCATCCGCAGCCGGGCCACGGTGCCGTCGTCCCCGAAGGTGACGCCCCTCGCCCGGAACTCCTTGCCGTGCCGTTGCTCGACGCCGTCCGGCAGCGGCACGTTGTGCCAGGGGCTGCGCATCGTCCAGATCGTGTAGCGGGTGTCGGGCTGGAAGGTCTCGCGCCGGTAGACGCCCACGCCGACGTCGATGAGTACCGGCTCGCCGTCGAGGGAGACGATGACGCCGCCGGCGTCGTTGTGGTTGTGGCTCACGTCGTTGTGGCCGCCCTTCGCGGCGGCGAACAGACCGGTGGCGGACGCCCCGTGTTCCCGGACGACGGCGATCTCGGTGCCCGGCAGATACCGCGAGGCCGGCATGCCCGGTGCCGCCTCTCCCGCCGACGCCCAGTCCGGGGACCGGAGTTCGGCGAGGGTCCTTCGGAACAGGGGCGCGAGCTGGCCGTCGAACCGCAGAGGGTGGCGGCGTCCCATCCACCGCGCGTGGCGCACGGCGTCCTGGTCACCGACACGGGCCGCGAACCGGGCCAGCAGGTGCCAGTTGGCGTTCTCCGGCAGCGCGGGCGAGCCGTCGGAGTAGTTGACCTGTGTGTCGGGGCCGATCTGCATGTCCACCGGGAACGACGCCATCGCCGCGACCGGGGGCACGGTGAAGCCTTCGAAGGCGCCGTCGGTGATCTCCTCCAGCAGGTCCAGGGCCTCGAAGAGGGTCGCGCCGGCCCACCACCAGTACGTGGCGCCCTCGTCGCAGCTCCCGTCCTCGTCGTAGCCGGCGCGGAACCGGTCGAGGATCACCAGCGCACGCTCGACGGTCCGCTCCAGCCGGTCGCGGTCAGGCTCGGTCACCGCCGCGCACACCAGGACGTTCGACACGATCCAGGGGGCCCAGTTGTTCGGCGGCGCGTCGACGCCGTGCCAGAAGTACGTCTCGCTCTCCCAGGGGCCGAGTACACGCCGCCGGATCTCGTGGTGGACGCGGCCGCGGATACCGGGAAAGAGACCCTCCAGACGTGCCCCCGCGAAGGCGTCCACCGAGGCGAGCAGCGCGCCGGTGTAGGCGTCGGCGAGGTCGAGAACGTCACGGCCCGGCTCCGGGAGGAAAGGGCGGTGCCCCGTACCGGGGAGCGCGTAGTGGGAGGGCAGGCACCAGGCGGACAGTTCGCACAGGCGCCAGACGGCGTCGCCGAGCGCGACGGCGTCCTCGTCCCTGTCGTCCGCCGCAAGCAGCAGCGCCGTGGAGGCGAGGTGTCCCAGAAGGGCGTGCTCGGTCCTTTCGTGGGGGCGGCGGTCGCCGTCCCGGCTGTAGGCCGCCCAGGCGCTGAGACTCGGCACGTCCCGTGCCGCCCTGTCGCGCCAGTCGGCCGCGGCGCGGGCCAGCGCCGCGCGGTCGCGCTCGCCGAGGTGTGCCCAGGCGCGGCGGTCGTCCACCGGCGGTGCCGGGGACCACGCCCGGACGCGCAGCGCGGCCCGTGCGTCCGGGGTGAGCCGGGAGCGGAAGGAGGGTGCGGAGGTCATGTGCGGCTTCCCTGCTTGTCGAGCTGTCGCGTGTACTCCCTGCGGACGGTGTTCCCGACGGCGGATTTCCAGGAGGAGATCGCGGACCGTACCGCGTTCAGGTCCGCGCGCCCGAGGATGTAGCTGTTGACGGTGTCGTTGAGGGTGCTCGTCGCCGAGCCCGAGCGCGACGCGGCCGGCGAGTAGAGCCCCTGGACGGGGTTCTCGACCAGCATGTCCTGGGTGGCGACCTGCCAGGCGTGGGAGCGCCGGAGCTGTTCGTCGATCCGGATGGGGTTGGTCAGCACCTGGGGGCCCTCGGTGACGCGGAAGAGGCCGCTGGGTTCGACCGTCGTCCGGCCCGCCCTGGTGAGTTCCACGTCGTCGCCGTCGCGGGTGAAGTGGACGCCTTCCTTGCCGTTGCGGATCTTGAAGTACTCCTGGGAACCGTAGGGCGCGGCAAGGTAGTCGAGGATGCCGAGCTGTTCCTCGATCTTCTTCCGGCCCGCCTTCCTGAAGGCGGTGAAGCCGAAACTCGACGTGCCCTGGTAATTGGCGCCCTTGCCGCCGTCCGAGCCGAACGGGACGACGGCGCCCAGCACCACGCCCCTGGGCAGGGTCGTGTCCAGCAGCGAGGAGATGCCGTCCATGTGCATCAGGACGGTCCCGTTGGCGAGGTAGGTCTTGGCCTGCGAGTTCTCCAGGCTGGGGGTGTCCGGGTGGTAGTAGCCGGCCGCGCGGAGCTTCTTGATGTAGCTGATGGTCCGGATCCACTCGTCCGTCTCGTACTTGTTGACGAGCCTTCCCCCGTCGAGCTTCCAGCCGTTCGGTACGCCGAACACGGCGCCGATGATGTCGAAGCCCCACTCGACGCCGTTGGCGCCGCCCTGCCCGCAGATCGCGTACCGGTTGGCCTTGGCGTCGGTGACCTCCTTGCACAGCGCGGTGAAGTCGGCCTCGTTCTTCGGTGCGGGTTCCTGCCCGGTGAGTTCCTCGATGATGTCCGGGCGGCAGACGAGGATGCTGCCGAACGGCGGGCGCGGTTCGGGTACTCCGTAGATGCGGCCGTTGATGCGGGCGCTCGCCCACGAAGCCTCGGGGAGGTTGGCCAGGTTGGGGTATTTCCTGACCTTGTCGCCCGACAGGTGCTCGGACAGATCCTGGAACTTCGCCTGCAGCAGCTGCGGGTATCCCTGCGGCGGCGCGAAGGTGAGGAACTGCACCAGGTCGGGGAGGTCGCCGCCGGCCGTCATCGTCGCGAACTTGGACGCGTAGGAGTCCCCCGGCACGAGCTGGATGTCGAAGGTGGTGTTCACCTGCTCGCCCATGTACGACAGGTAGCTGTTGGCCGCGGGCGGCGGGGAGTAGTAGGTGACGACGAACGCCGAGGTCTTCCCGCCGGAACCCGGTTTCCCCGTCACCGACCGGAAGAGCGCACTCTCGGCGGGTGAGCGGTAGTACACCGGCTGCACGGTGCCGTTGCCCTTGAGGTCGGGGACGGGCCCCTTGGTGATGGGGACGTAGGCGGGCAGCTTCGCGATGTCGGTGGACACCGCGGCGTCCGCGCCGGAGCCCGAGCAGCCGGCGAGCGCCTGCCCCGTGCCGAGGGCGGCGATCCCGAGGGCCGCGCCTCTGAGCAGATGGCGCCGGCTCGGTCCGGGCGGGGTGGAACGGTTCATCGTGCGTCTCCTTCGACGTGTACCGGTGATGTGCGCGCCCGGGCGGTGCTGTCTCAGCCCTTCACGGCGCCGGTGAGGACGCCCTTGGTGAGATGGCGTTGCACAAGGGGGTAGGCCAGCAGAATCGGGACGATCGCGATCAGCACCACGGCCATCTGCACGGACTGCGCGGGCGGGGCCGTCTGGTCACCGCCGGAGTCGACGAGGGCCGAGCCCTGGAGAACGTAGGTGCGCAGCACCAGTTGCAGGGGCCACTTCGTGCTGTCGTTCAGATAGATCAGAGCGTTGAAGAAGGCGTTCCAGTAGCTCACCGCGTAGAACAGGCCGACCACGGCGACCACCGCGCGGGACAGCGGCAGGCTGATGTTCCACAGGATGCGGAACTCCCCCGCGCCGTCGATCTTCGCGCTGTCGACGAGTTCCTGCGGGATGCCCATCATGAAGCCGCGGACGACGATCATGTTGAACACGCTGAAGGCGGTGGGCAGTACGAGTGCCCAGTAGCTGTCCAGCAGGCCGAGTTCCTTCACCGCCAGATACAGCGGGATCATCCCGGGGGTGAAGAGGAACGTGACGAGGACGAAGGTCAGCAGCGGTCGCTGGAAGAGCGCGCCGCGGCGGCTCAGCGCGTACGCCGCGAGCACGGTCGTCGTCAGGCTGATCGCCGTGCCGACCAGGGTGACCAGCGTCGACACCACGACGGCCCGGGTGACGACGCCGCCCTCGAAGACCTGGGTGTACGCGTCGAGCGTGAAGGAGTCGGGCCAGAGCACGAATCCGCCGGCTTCGGTGATGGACTCGCTGTCGGACACACTGGTCGAGAAGACGATCAGAAAGGGGAAGAGGACCACGGCCAACGCCAGCACGACCGCGAGTGCTTTCAGCGCGAGTGCGACGGGCTTCGGCTTGCCCTGCCAGGCGGGGCGGACGATGGTGCTCATGACCGTGAATACACTCCTTGCTCGCCGAGGCGGTGCGCGGCCTTGTTCGCCGCGAGTACGAGGAGGAATCCGACGGCTCCCTTGATCAGGCCGACCGCGATTCCCACGCTCCAGTTGCCGTCGATCACGCCGTGGAAGTACACGTAGGTGTCGAGTACTTCCGCCGTGTCGGCGCCCACGGCGTTGCGCTGGAGCAGGATCTGCTCGAATCCGACGTTGAGTGCCTCGCCGAGCCGCAGGATCAGCAGGAGGACGATGATCGGCCGGATCCCGGGGAGTGTGATGTGCCAGAAGCGCCGCCATGTTCCGGCGCCGTCGATGGCCGCCGCCTCGTACAGCGAGTCGTCGATCGCCGCGAGCGCGGCGAGGAAGATGATCGCGCCCCAGCCCGCGTCCTTCCAGACGACCTGCGCGGTGAGCAGGAGCTTGAAGGTGGAGGGGTCGGACATCACGTCGATCGTCGTCAGGTCGAGCTGCCGCAGTGTCTGGTTGAGTACGCCGCCCGAGCCGAGGGACTGCTGGAAGAAGCCGACGACGATGACCCATGACAGGAAGTGCGGCAGGTACAGCACCGACTGCACCGCTGCCCGCAGCCACGGCCGGGTGAGCGAGTGGATCAGCAGGGCGAGGGCGATGGGCACCGGGAAGTACAGCACGATCTGCAGGAACGTGATCTGCAGGGTGTTCCCCGTCGCCCGCCAGAACGCCGGGTCCTCGAAGAGCACCTGGAAGTTGTGGAGGCCGACCCAGGGGCTGTCGCCGACGGACATGTACGGCTGGTAGTCCATGAACGCGATGACGTTGCCCAGCAACGGCAGGTACATGAACGACAGCAGCAGCAGGACCGCGGGCATCACCATGAACAGCAGCGGGCTGTCACGACGCAGCCGAGCGACGAACGACGTCTTCCGTGTCGTCTTCACTTTCCCGGACGGTCTGCTCCCCGCGGCTGAAGCAGATGCTTCGAGCGTCGTGCCCATGTGGCTCCTTCGCCTCTGACAGACGTGGCTCCACGCACTGTTGCGGTGGGCGGAGTCGGGATGGGCCGGCTGTCCCGTACAGCGCCGGCCGGTGCTCGTCGCGAGCGGTCTGGTCATCCTGAGTTGGCCCTACGATGACGGTCAAGTGTGAGCGATCATCCGAACATCAATCAAACATTGGGGCGACGATGCACCTGCACCCACGCCACGACCGCATCCTGGCGGAGCTGCGCATACACGGCAGTCTGCTGGTGACCGACTTCGCGGCGCGCGAGAACATCTCCGCCATGACGGTCCGTCGTGACCTGACCGAACTCGCCGATCGCGGACTGCTGCGGCGCGTGCACGGCGGCGCGGTGACGGTGGAGACCGACCCCACCGGGGGGATGGTCTCCCGGCCGGTCCCGCGGACGGTCGCCGACGACGGCCGCGCCCTGTACACGCTCGGCCTGATCGTTCCCGACCCCGGCTACTACTACCCGAACATCGTCGGCGGCGTGGTGGAGCGGACGACCGCGCTGGGCGGACGCGTGGTGCTGCGGGTGTCCGGTTACGACGCGGACCACGAACGGCAGCAGATCGAGAGCCTGATCGCCGGCGGGGTCGACGGTCTGCTCGTCACCACGACCGTCGCGGACGCCTACCGGACGTTCGAACGACTGGAGGCGGCGCCGATGCCGGTCATCGCGGTGGAGCGGGCCGTGGCCGAGGCGCCCGTCGGCTACACCCTGGAGTCCGTGCGCAGCGACCACGACGCCGGTGCCGCGACGGCCGTCCGTCATCTGGCGGGCCTCGGCCACCGGCGTATCGGCGTCGCCACCTTCGACACCCCGACGACCGGTCAGCTCTTCAGCGGTCACCGGCGGACCGTGCGGCATCTGGGGCTGGCCGACGACGCGCCGGTGGAGATCATCGACGCCGCCTCCGGCATCGCCGGGCAGACCGGCGCCTTCCTGGACCGCTGCCGTGCCACCGGCACCACGGCGGTGCTGGTGCACTCCGACCACTACGCGCTCGACTTCGTCGCCACGGCCATGGACCTGGGTGTCCAGATCCCCGGCGACCTCTCCGTCGTGGCCTACGACGACGAGGTCGCGAAGCTCGCGGCGGTGCCGTTGACGGCGGTGGCACCGCCGAAACACGATGTCGGCCGGTTCGCCGCGACCGCCTGTTTCGAACGGATCTCGGCGGCGGGGCAGCGGCCCTTCGCGCAACGGCACATCACCCTCGCCCCGACGCTGACCGTGCGGGATTCGTCCGCGCCGCCGCGCTGAACTCCGCTCGCCGGCATGTTCGTTTGATGAGCGATCGCTCTGCGGATCTTGACATCGAACATGGCCAGGGGCTGGCATGGACAGCGCTGCTCACCGTCCGCCGGAGGTCTCTCTTCGACGGGCCCCGCGAACGAGGTGACGAGGGCCGTGCCCGGCCGTTCTCGGCTGCCGATCGAGCCGTCGTCCGGGTCCCGGCGTTTCATGAGCGCCGTGAGCGGCCGGAACAGACCACTCCCGAAGGGTAGGACCCCCATGACATCGGCACCGAAGCCCGCGCCCGTATCCGGTTCGCGCCGCGCCGTCCCCGTGGCGTTCGCCATGCCCGAGGCGACCTTCCGGCGGGTCTTCGGCCCGGCCGACCTCTCGGCACTGCACGAGTCCGGCACGGTACGGCTCCTCGCGGACCGTCCGCTGGACCCGGACGTGCCCGAGGACCGCGAACTGCTGCGCGGTGTCGAGGTGTTGCTCACCGGCTGGGGCACCACCCCGCTCGACGCCCGGCGGCTCGACCTGCTGCCCGGTCTGCGTGCGGTGGTGCACTCGGCGGGCACGGTACGCCCGGTCGTCGACGACGAGGTGTGGGCGCGGGGCGTCGCGGTCACGTCGAGCACCGCGGCCAACGCCGTCCCGGTCGCCGAGTACACGGTGGCGATGATCGTGCTCGCCGCGAAGCGGACGTTCACCGCGGCGGAGTCGCTGCGCCGCGACGACGGGCCGGTGGACCTGGAGAAGGACTGGCCCGAGGTCGGCCTGCACGGCATCACGGTCGGGCTGATCGGGGCCTCCCGGGTCGGCCGAGCGGTCATCGAGCGGCTGCGGGACTACGACGTACGCATCGTGGTGGCAGACCCGTACCTGGACGACGGCGAAGCCGCCGAACTCGGTGTGCGGCGTGTGGAGTTGGCCGAACTCTTCGCGGGCAGTGACATCGTCTCGCTGCACGCGCCGCTACTGCCCGCCACCCGCGGCCTGATCGACCGTACGCTGATCGAACGCCTGCGGCCGGGAGCCACCTTCATCAACACCGCACGCGGCGCGATCGTCGACCAGGAGGCGCTCGCCGACCGTCTCGAACGGGGGGACATCGCCGCGGTCCTGGACGTCACCGAGCCCGAGCACCTTCCCGCCGGCGCACGGCTGCGCACGACGCCCAACACGTTCATCACGCCACACATCGCGGGCTCGATGGGCAACGAGCTGCGGCGGCTGGCCGCGAACGCGATCCGCGAGACGCTCGCGTTCACGGCCACCGGTATGCTCCTCGACCCGATCCGGCCGGAGGAGTTCGCGGTCCAGGCCTGAGCCGCACGCCCGGACGGGGCGGCTCGCCACGCGCAACGGCCTCCGGCGCGTCGTCCGGAGGCCGTTCGGCGTTCCCGGGTCAGTGGACCGTGACGTCCCCGACCACCAGCCAGCCGCCCTCGGTGGCCTCCTTCGCGGCGAGTTCGATGCCCGGGGCGTTGCCGCGCGTGGTATCGACGATCGCCGCGCCCCAGCGGTAGCGGCCCTTGGCCACCCCGGCCAGGCGTGCCCGGAACGTGTGGCTCGCCACGGCTCCCTTGCGCCATGCGGACGGATCCGAACCGCCGTCGACGAAGACGTGTGCGGCGGTGCCGTCCGATCTCAGCAGGGCCAGGGCGGGCCGGTACTTGTTCTTCCACTGGGGCAGGTCGTTGGGCAGGTTGGCCCAGCCGAGGTTGGTCCAGTCGTGGCGCAGCTCGGCGGTGGCGCCGGCGACGACGTGCGCCGGTGCCTTCACCGTCGTCGGGTACAGGCGGTAGCCGGCTTCGGCGACGGCCTTCTTCACCAGGTCGAAGCTGCCGGTGAACCAGGACAGGGTCTCGCCGATCCGGAAGTCCATCGCGTTGACGCGGGCCTCCGCGGAATCGTCGAACTCGCCCCTCCGGACGTCGGCGACGGTCTCGTACCCCCGCGGGTCGACGGTGTAGTTGTGCTGTGTCGTCACCCAGCCGCCCTCCATCAGGATCGGCCGCCGATGGCGCCACTTCTCGGCGTAGGCGCGTTCCCAGTCCCCGTAGTAGGTGGTCATGCCGAACGCGTCGTGCCGCAGCATGAATCCCCGGTCCACGGCGATGTCCAGCAGCCGCTCGCTGTCCGCGTCCGGTACGCCCCAGTCCTTCTCGGCGCCGATGAGCCGGTGGTAGTTGATGGCGAGCGGGACGCGGGTGAACGCGTCCGCGTACAGGTCCACGATCCAGCGCAGCGCCGACTCGCGGTTGGCGTGGTCGACGTACCTCATGGTGTGGCCTTCGCCCCACTTGCCCAGGCCGTAGCCGTCGATGAAGTCGACGGTTGCGGGATCGTCGAACCGCTTCGCGAACGCCTTCACGAAAGCGGCGTACTTCGCCTGGAACACCGGGTCGTCCGGGTACGGGGACCACACGGTCCTGCTGCCCGTCTGTGTCTCGTAGCCGGCCGCGCCGGCGCCCCGTACGAAGTCCGGTGTGAAACCGTACGGCTTGTCCCGGCTGTCCACGACGACCCGGAACGCCAGCCGCAGCCCACGCTTCCGGGCGGTGGCGATCGCGGCCTTCAGGTCCTCGTCGGTGTCCCAGCCGTATACGCCCTCCGACGGCTCCAGCCGCGACCAGGCGATCCGCAGGTAGAACGTCGAGGCGTAGTCCGACGCGCGGACGGTGCCTTCGACACCGGGGACGTCGATGGTGTCGCGTGCCGTCCAGTAGTCGTCGGGGAACGAGGTGTCCCCGTAGAGCACCCAGCCGTTGAGCGGATTGCGCAGCACCGTCGAGTGGTCGGCGGTGAACGTCTTCGTCGACACCGCCCGCGCGCGCCTGGCTCCGGCCGGTCCGTGCGGGTTCGCGGCCGCGGCCCCGGGAAGCGCGACGGCCGACGTTCCCACCGCCAGTCCCAGCCCGAGTGCGGTTCTGCGGCTGATCTTTCTCATGGGGGCAGCCATGGATCCTCTCCTCTGGAGAAACACGCGTTCGCGCTGTCACACGGAAGACTGCTCGGAACCGATGTACGCGACAAGTCCATGTCGTCGACCGCACATCGATCGCACATGAGGACGCGGGAAAGGGGAGCGGAACGGGTCGGCGCCGGCCCTGTGGCGGCCTTCGTCTCAGCCGTCCTGCCCGGGAGGGAGTGTGGTGTGCCGCTCCGGGCCGTGGATGATCACGGCGCCCCGGAAGCCGTCCGGCGAGATCGTCGACATCGCGTCGAGCGACGGGGGCGGGACGGGCAGCAGGTGGGCGTCGACCCAGGTGTCACCCGCGGCGGTGTTGGTCCATGGGTCCTCGATCACGACGGCGCCCGGCACCGCGCCGTGGCAGAGCACCCAGTGCGGTACGTCGAAGCCCTGCATCTCGGCGAGCGAGACCAGGAGCAGCACATGCTCTCGTCGGCCGAGCGCGCTCCGGATCGCCGTCATGGGCAGATGACGCGAGTCGATCGGGACGCCGACCCGTCCGGCTTCCGCCCGCGACGTCTCCTGGAGCACGGCACGCCACTCCTGTTCGTCCTGCGGGTAGTGGCCGAGCAGGACGGGCCGGTCCGTGTCGAGGGAGACGGTGACCGGGGACGACGGCCATGCCCGGCGCACGGCGACGCCCAGTCCGACGGGTTCGCACGCGGGGAAGTTCGTCGCGTCGCGCCACAGTGTCAGCTCCGCAGGGCGGTCGAGCGATTCCCGCGGCAGCCGCCCCGCGTGCGCCTGCGCGACCAGGGCTGTGACGGCGCCGCAGGTGAAGTGGGTCGTCTGCGCGTAGTACGGGGGTTCGTCGACCGCTTCGTCGTGCAGCCAGCGCACATGGCCGGCAGCGGGCCCGCTCGCCGCCTCCGGCTGCGCGAGCGGCGGACTCAACGGGGCGAAGCCCGCAGCGGCGGCGACCTCGGAAGTCACCGTCCACCCCTCCCATTTGACCTGTGCGAGCTCGCGGTCGTGTGCGTGGGCGACCACGGCCCGTACGGCTGCCGGCACGTCGCCGACGGCATCGACGATCTTCAGATAGGCCGTGTGCGGGCGGGCCGTCACGAGCGCGGCGGCAGTCCAGTCCTCGTCGTCGCCCACGACGGCCACGATGCGGGGGGCGTGGGCGGAACGGTCGACCCCGCGCCAGCGTTCCAGTACGTCGTGGTGTCCGAGCCGCTTCAACCGGTCCGGCGGCTCGGCGGGATCGAAGGGGACGACGGTGCTCTTCACGGGCGTGTCCTGACGGGACGGCATTCCGGCACTCCTTGACGGGGCGAAGGGGGTGAGGGGCGGGGCGTCGGCACCCCGGCACCGGGCTGGGCGCCCGGTGTCATGCGCGCGACCTTCGGAGCACCCAGATGAAGTACGGCGCCCCGACCAGGGAGATCATGAGGCCCGCCGGCATCTGGGCAGGCGCGACGACAGTGCGGCCGAGGGCGTCGGCCACGCAGACCAGCAGTCCGCCCAGCAGCATCGAGACCGGGATCACGCGGCCGTGCCGGGAACCCACCAGCGACCGGGCGAGATGCGGGGCCACGAGCCCCACGAAGCCGACGACTCCGACGGCGATCACGCTGAGCGCCGCGAGCACCGCGGCGATCGCCAGTGCGGCGAAACGGGTGCGTTCCGGCCTGACGCCGACCACGCGCGGGGTGTCCTCGTCGACGGCGAGCAGATCGAGCCGGTGTCTCATACCGAGCAGCATGGGGAGCGCGAGCGCCAGCGCTGCCGCTACCGGTACGACATCGGGCAGTGTGCGCCCGTAGGTCGTGCCGGAGAGCCAGGTGAAGATCCGGGGTGTGTTCCACGGGTCGGCGCGCAGCAGAAGGAAGGTGGTGACGGAGCTGAGGCCGTACCCGCAGCCGATGCCGATGAGTACGAACCGGTCGGGCAGGAAGCCGCCGCGCCAGGCTAGCAGGGCGATCACCGCGAACGTGGCGAGCCCCGTCGTCACCGCCGCGGCGATGAGCAACGGCCGTCCGCCGGACAGTCCCGATGTCACGATGGTCACCGCCCCCAGACCGGCACCCGCCGTGATGCCGAGCACGCCCGGCTCCGCCAACGGGTTGCGGACCGCGCTCTGCACGGCGCATCCGGACAGTCCGAGTGCCGCGCCGGCGAGCACCGCGGCGACCACGCGTGGAACCCGGTCGTCGAGCGCCTGGCCGATCAGGTCCGGGGCGAGCCCCCGGCCCCAGAGCACGATGTCCCCCGTCCGCAGCCAGAGGCTCCCCGCGAGGGTCGCCACGAGGGCCGCCGCGGCCAGGAGCACCACGGCGCCGATCACCACGAGGAGGAACGACCGGCGTGACCGTGTGGCGACCCGTGCGCGCGGCGGTTGCCGCAGCCCGCCCGTGTCGCGCAGGCGGAGCGCGAGGACCACGATCACAACGGCGCCGAGCAGCGCCGTCGGTACGCCCGTGGGGATGGAGGCGGCTTCGCCGGCACCCTGCACCGCGCGCAGGAACGCGTCCGCGAGCAGGATGAGCAGTGCACCGAGCAGCCCGGACGCGGGCACCATCAGGAGGTGCCGGCGCAGCGCCCTCACCCGCCCCGCGATCAGGCGGGCCAGGACGGGGGCGCCGAGTCCGACGAAGGCGATCGGACCCGCGAGCGTCACCGACGTGCTGGTCAGGAGCACCGCGCAGAAGACGGCGATCACCCGGGTGGTACGGATCGGCACGCCGAGGGAGGACGCGGCGTCGTCGCCGAGACCCATCACGTCCAGCTTCCTGGACAACGCCAGGGCGACACAGAGCACCGCGGCCATGAGGGGGAAGGCGCGTACCGACGCGTCGATGTTCAGTTGCGCGAGCGAGCCGCTTCCCCAGGCGAACAGGCCGGTCGTGTTCTGTTCGAACAGGATGAGCAGCATCGCGGTCGCCGAGTCCAGGGCCATCGCCATCGCCGATCCGGCGAGGATGAGGCGCGTGCCCGCGGTGCCGGAGGCCCGGCCCGCGAGGGCCAGCACGAGCGCCGCCGCGAGCAGGCCGCCGGCGAAGGCGACGGCGCCCGACGCCCACAGGGGGACGGTGAGGCCGAAGGCCGCGACGAGGGAGAGCGTGAAGTAGGCCCCGGCCGTGACGGCGAGGGTGTCCGGGGAGGCGAGCGTGTTGCGCGTGACGGACTGCAGCAGTGCGCCGGCGGAGCCGAGGGCGAAGCCCACGGCCACACCCGCGAGGAGGCGCGGCAGGCGTGATCCGGTGAAGATCTCGCCGACCGGTGCCCCGCCGGTGTTCGCCCCGTCCCCGGCGAAGTACCGCACCAGATCCCGGACGCCCACGCCCGAAGTCCCTTGAGTCAGATGCCACATGCCCACCAGGGCCACCGCGACGAGGAGGAGCGCCAGGACGGCCGCGCCGGCGGCGCCGTGGCCGGTGCGCGGGCGCGGTTTCCGTCCGGGGGCCGGTGCCGGCGGTGTGCTCAGCGCTGGTGGTGTGTTCACCGCTGGTGGTGTGTTCACCTTTTGCTCTGTGTTCACTTCGGGTGTTGTGTTCACTTCTTTTCGAGCACGTCGACGTACGCGTCGATCGCCTGCTCACAGGAGCGCGGACCGCCCGCGCCCCACACCCGTGCCGGGAACGCGTGCGCGCGGCCCTCCTTCACGGCCGGGAGCGACTTCCAGATCGGGTTCTTCTCCAGCGCCGCGACGTATCCTCCCGCTCCTTCGTCGTTGGCGTAGAAGAGGTTGGCCTTCCCCATCGCGGTGAGTCCCTCGGCATCGGTCTGCGCGAGGCCGTAGGAGGGATCGACACCGCCGTTCCCGTGGGCCTTGTTGACGTCGTCGGTCCATGCGGGGGTCATACCGAGCTCTTCGCCTATCGCGGTGAACAGGGCTCCCTTGCCGTAGGGGCGGACGGTGAGGTTGCCGCCCTGCAGCCATCCGTCGAAGAACAGGAAGTCCTTGGTCGGCAGACCGGCGGCGGTCACCTGCTTCTTGGCCGTGGCGAGGTGCTCGTCGAACTCCTTGAGCACCTGGTCGGCCCGTTCGGTGCGCCCCGTCGCCTTGCCGATCATGCTGAACACGTTCTGCATGTTCTTGATCGGGTCGGCCGGGTCCGCCCCCAGCGTGGCCAGCACCGGCACGCCGCGCTTCTCCAGCTTCTTGATGATCTCGTCCTCGGCCTTGAACGCCTCCACGACGACGAGGTCGGGCTTCGTCGCGAAGAGGGTGTCGAGGTCGGGCTCCTCACGGGTGCCGATGTCCTTCACCCCTGCGGGCAGCTTCTCCGCGCTCACCCAGGTGCTGTATCCCTTCGCGTCGGAGACCGCGGTGGGGGTCACGCACAGGGTGAGCGCGTCCTCGATCTGCTGCCATTCCAGGACCGCGATCCGCTTGGCGGGCCTGTCGAGCTTCACCTGCCGGCCGACGCCGTCCTTGAAGGACACCGGCTTCGTCGACGTCGTGGTGGTGTCCCCGGCGCAGCTCTTCGAGGAGGGCGACGCCGCGGTTCCGGCGGCCGTCGTCTTCTCGACGCTGGTCGTGCCACAGGCCGTTGAGGTGAGTACGACGGCGAGCCCTGTGGCGGCTGCTGCCGCCAGGCGACGGGCACGATTCATTGAGGATCCTCTTTCTGGTGATTCAGCGGATTGCTGGCGATTCGGTGGATCGGCTGATTCGGTGGAGCGGCTTCTAGCGATTCGCCGGAGCGGCCGATGCGCCGCTCCGTGCGGAGTGCCGCCCGATCGGGTCGATGCGGAGACGGCCCGTGCGGGGGTCCGCTTCGACCTCGACGCGAATGTCGTAGACCTCGCCGATGTTCTGCGCGGTGAGGACATCGACGGGTGCGCCCGCCGCGTACACGCGGCCGGAGCGCATGAGGACCAGCGTGTCCGCGACGCGGGTGGCGTGGTCGAGGTCGTGCAGCACGATGCCCACCGCGACGCCGTGTTCCTCCACGAGGTCACGCACCAGGTCGAGCGTCTCGATCTGATAGCGCAGGTCCAGGTGGTTCGTCGGCTCGTCCAGCAGCACGACGCCGGTGTCCTGGGCCAGGCAGGCCGCGAGCCAGACACGCTGCACCTCCCCGCCGGAGAGTTCCCCGGCCGGCCGGTCGGCCATGTCGCGCACGCCGGTGACATCCATGGCGTGGTCGACGGCGCTCCGGTCGTCGGGCGACAGACCGGAGAAGCGGCGTCGGTACGGGTGTCGTCCGAACGCCACGACCTCCGAGACCGTCAGCCCCTGTGGCGCGGGCCTCGACTGGGAGAACAGGGTGACCTCGCGGGCGAACCGGCGCGCGCTGAGCAGGGCCGCCGCGCGTTCGGGGTGTCCGTCACGGGCGCCGAGCGTCACCCGGCCGTCCTCCACCGGGTGCAGTCGGGCGAGCGCGCGCAGCAGTGTGGACTTTCCGCTGCCGTTCGGTCCCACCAGAGCGGTCGCACGACCGGGCTCCAGGGTCAGTGAGACGCCGTGGACGACCGGCGTCCCGCCGTACCGCAGCACCAGGTCATGACCGTTGAGGGTGGCCGTGGGCGACGCGGGGTCGACGGCACGCCGAACGGCGCGCCGGGAAGAGCTTGTGAACATCGGTGGGTCCGGGTGACTGGAGGGGCAACGACTGCGGCACCCTCCGTCCGGCCGTTGCCGGCCGGGCCGCGGACTCCCCGGCATCCGGAACGGACGTACACGGCGAGCAACAACTAAGGGTTACCTAACTAAGGGAAGGCTATCTTCCGCTCGCCGTGTCGGCAATCAGGAGTTCTGGACACCCGATACGGGATTCCGGACACCGTCCTGGGATTCGTCGGCCGCGACGAAGAACGCCCCCGGTGTGGCCCCCATGACCCGCCGGAAGGCGGCGATGAAGGTACTGGGCTGTGCGTAGCCGAGCACGTCGGAGACGGTCTGCACATCGAAGCCCTCGGAGAGCAGCGTCAGTGCCCGGTGGGCGCGCAGCATCTGCCGCCACTGCGCGAAGGAGAGCCCGGTGGCCCGGCGGAACGCGCGGGCGATCGTACGGTCGCTGATCCCCAGGGTGCGCGCCCACTCGTCCAGCGAGCGGCAGTCGGCGGGATCGTCCAGCAGGGCTTCGGCTATCGCGTCGATCCGGGAGTCGCCGGGCAGCTGCAACGCGAACTGGCGCTCCGCCGGCTGGAGCACGTCGAACACCACCGCCTCCGCCCGCGCCCTGGCCGCGGCTTCGAGATCCGTGCGGGCCAGATGGGCCAGCAAGGACTCCAGCACCGGCGTCATCGTGATCGCGGTCGGCCCCTCGAACGTGAACGGCGTGCGTTCGGGGGCGAAGAAGGCATCGTGGAACCGCACACCCGCCGTCGCCCGTCCCCCGTGCACCACGCCGGCCGGCATCCACAGCCCGTATCCCTCGGACACGGTGAAGACACGGTCCTCCACACGGGACGTCAGTGTTCCTCCGCGCACCCAGACCAGCTCGTGCAGTTGGTGCGCGTGCGGAGCCCACTCGGTGGGAACGGAAGGAACCTGCGATTCGGCGAGGATGGCAAAGGGCGCCACCGCCTGCCCCGGACGCGCCGCGGCCCGGCGCACCACAGTGCTCGTTTCGCGCCGCCACATCCCGGGGCTCGCGCCATTACGGGACGATTCGGCCATACGAGCGAGTGTATCCAGGGCCTGCAGCGAGGCCGCACACCCCCCGTGGCCCGGACGAAGGGCGGGACCGCGGCCACGGCAGGCGTGCCGGACGGGCACTCATGACAGCAGGCGTGGCCTCATGCAGACGGCCGGTCCCCAGTGTCACCACGGTCCTGCCCGGCGAAGCGACGCCGTGCGGCCTCGATCTCGTCCAGGTAGCGGCGGGTCCAGGCACACATCCCGTTGACCGTTTCCCGCAGCGCCCCGCCCGCCTCGGTGAGTCGGTACTCCACGCGGGGCGGCACCGTGGCATGCACGGTTCTGTGCACCACCCCGTCGCGTTCCAGCCCGCGCAGTGTCTGCGTGAGCATCTTGTGGCTGATGCCCTCCACCTCGGTCCGCAGTTCGGTGAACCGCAGCGTCCGCGCCCCCAGGACATTGATGATCAGCAGGGCCCATTTGTTGGCCACCCCCGAGAAGATCTCACGTGCCAGGGAATCGGCGCGCATCACGTTCGCGTCCTCGGACGCACGCCTGATCTGCTCGCTCTCCATCAGGTGCCTCTCTCACCGAAAAGTGCGTTCTTCCACGTCAGAGCGTACTCACCTACGGTTCCCGAGTAACCGGAAGAGACCGATGGGGGCACAACCATGACCATCCTCAAGACCTACGCACGCCTGTGGACCGACGACCTCGACCGTGCGCTGCCACTGCTGGAGCAGCTCACCGGCGAGCGGTCCCACCTGCGGATGACGTTTCACACGCTCGGCCTCTGCGCGATCGGCGACTTCCTCGTCATCGCCGGGCCGGCCGGGGAACGCGCGAAGTACAGTCACGCCTCCGCCACCGTGGTCGTCGATGATCTCGACGCCCTCCAGGCGACCCTGGAGTCTGCCGGCGCCACCATCACCACTCCCGCGACCGCCGGGCCGACAGGGCGGTTCCTCTACGCCCGCCATGCGGACGGAGCGGGTGTCGAGTACGTCGAATGGCACGCGGAACTGGTGCGCGAGCTGATCGACGCACAGTCCGGACGGACGGTTGGGCCGTCAGTCGGCAAGAGCGGCCTCGACGAGCGCCTTGATGTACGGGAGGTCATTGCCGGCCCCCGTCGGGTTCAGGGAGTACACCAACCGGTGTCCTAGGTCGCGGGTGGCGAAGAACCCGTTGTCCCAGCCGGGTCGGGAACCCGTCTTTCCCCAGACGTCCCGGCCGTCCGAGAGCCGGTGGCGCATGAGCCCGCCGATGCTGTAGCAGGCCTTCGGACCGGGGCAGTTGGCATTGGTGGCGGCGTTCTTCGCCCTCGGCACGGCGAACACCAGCCTCTGCTGGGCGGGCGGGAGCAGGCGGCCCCGGAACAACGCGGTGACGAAGCGGTCCTGGTCGGCGGCGGTGGAGATCATGCCGCCCTCCGCCCACGGGTACGGACTCTGTTCGGTCACGTCCTGCCCGTCCACGTACACCTGGGCGTGGGGTGAGGGGATCGTCGGGTCGTCGGGGGCGGGCAGCCCGGTGTGGCGCAGGCGCAGCGGCCCGATGATCCTGCGTTCCAGTTCGTCGGTGTAGGAGCGGCCGGTGACCTTCTCGACGATCAGGCCGAGAACGAACGAGTTGAGCCCGTTGTACTGCTGCACGGATCCCGGTGCGGGCGGCGCGCCGGTGGCCTCGGCGAACGAGTCGCGCAGAAAGTCCTTTGGCGTCACGGACCTGAGCTGCCATCCGGGTCCGTCGGCCGGGCCGGGCGTCGGGGCAGGCTTGGGCAGACCACTCGTGTGGTCGAGGAGCTGGCGCACGGTGACGCGGTGGAACGCCTTGGGCAGCACCTCGGGGACGTACCGCCGCGCCGGGGTGTCGAGGCCGATCCGGTGTTCGGCGACGAGTTGAAGCACCACCGTGTTGGTGAAGGCCTTGGTGACACTGCCGATCCGGAAATGCGCGTCGGCGGTGACCGGTCCGGCGGTGGCCCCCACGCCGTCCCGCCTGATCAGCGCGCCCGCAACGACGCCGTCGGGCAGGCGGTCGAGGACGTCCTGGACGGTGGGGTCCGCGGGCGCCGGGGTGCCGGCCGCAGGCGCGGCGGCGACCGAGGGCAGCACCGCGCCCGCCGTGACCGCGGTGGCCAGGGCGAGGGTGGTGACGGCGAGACGGATACGCATAAAGATTCCTCCGGAGCGGCACTGGGGCTCGACTGCGTCACCAACTCTGCTGTGCGCGGCCGCCCTTGCCCATCGGTGATCACCCTGATCACGACCCTGGACAGTCCCCGAGGGGCACCACCCGGACGCCGGCACCGCAGCACGCCGGCCGGGTCCGGTCCCGGGTGCGGTTGCCGGGGAAGCAAGTGACGGCGTGAGTGCGGCCGGTGAGGCGGGGCAGTGGGCCGACGACCGCACCGATACGGTCGTCGCATGGATGCCGACGAACGACTCCTTCACGCCTCGTCGTTCGGCGCGGCGGCGATCGCGTACGACGAGCACCGACCGGATTACGCCCGGGCCGCGGTGCGTTGGGCACTCGGGCCCGCGCCCGGCCCGCGGGTGCTTGACCTCGGCGCCGGGACCGGCAAGCTCACCGCCACGCTGGACGCGCTGGGCGCAGAGGTCGTCGCGGTCGAACCCGACCCGGAGATGCTGACCGGGCTGCGCCGCTCGCTGCCCGCTGTCCGTGCGCTGCCGGGTAGCGCGGAGGAGATTCCGCTGCCGGACGGCTCCGTCGATGCCGTCCTGGCCGGCAACGCCATGCACTGGTTCGACATGGCGGTCGCGGGCCCGGAGATCGCCAGGGTCCTCGCACCGGGCGGCGTCCTCGCCGGCCTGTGGAACGTCATGGACGACCGGGCCGAGTGGGTTGCCGGGCTCGCCCGGGTCGGCGGGAGCGCGGCGATCGGCCCCCGTGACACGCCCACCGGCTGGCGCGCCGAAACGGCTCGCATGCACGTTCCGAGGACCGGCGCGGCGGCCCGGTTCCGCTCGCCGGAACAGGCCGGGTTCCCGCACGGGCAGCGTCGCACCGCCGACACACTCGTCGCGACCCTCGCGACGAGGGCGGGAATGCTCGTCATGCCGGCCCCCGAACGAGAGGCCGTGCTGGGCCGGATCCGCGCCTACCTCGCGAGCCGGCCGGAGACCACCGACGGCGAGTTCACGCTTCCGATGCTGACCTGCGTGCTGCGCGTCCGGCAGCTGTGAAGCAGCGGATCGGCAACGATCGGTGACACACCGCATGCCGTCCCGCACGGGCAGCGGATCGATCGAGCAGGTCCCCGGTCCGTGAGACACAGACGGACCTGGGCCGCGCCGTCCGGAGCGTCGGACCGTCGTTCAGGATCGGCGGCGATGTCGTCCCGGTCGGGCCCATGAAGGCAAAGGCTGCCCGCTGCCTCTCGCATCGGTGTGGGCCTCGGCCCGGGGCGAGGCTGCGGGCTGGTCGGGGACAGGCCCGTCCGCTCGCCGAGCTCACTGCCCGTCGCGGCACTGGGGCGTCCGGTCGGGCGTCACGCGCAGGTGCGCACGCGCCCCCTGTGGTCCGAAGAGGATCAGGGCTTCGACCGCACCGCCGTCGGCACTGCCCAGCCAGTGCGGGAGCGTCGTGTCGAACTCGGCGACCTCACCGGGTGTCAGGGTCAGTTCGCGCTCACCGAGCAGCAGCCGCAGGCGGCCGCTGAGAATGTACAGCCATTCGAAGCCTTCGTGGGTCTGCGGCGTCGGTTCGCGGAGGGCCGGCGAGGCAGGAATGATCATTTTGAACGCCTGCATGCCACCGGGCCGCCGTGACAGCGGGACGAAGACCATCCCGAAGCGACGGATCGGCTTCAGGTGGATGCGGGGGTCACCGGTGCGCGGCGCACCGACGAGGTCGTCGAGGGGCACGCCGTAGAGCCGGGCCAGCGGGAGCAGCAGGTCCAGAGACGGCCGGCGCTGTCCGCTCTCCAGCCGGGACAGTGTGCTCTGCGACACCGCAGTCACCTCGGCGAGACCGGCGAGGGTCATGCCGCGTTCGCGGCGCAACGCGCGCAACCGGGCTCCGACGGCGCCGAGTACGTCCTCCGTTTCACGTTCCATCACACCATCTTGCCGAAACCGCAAGTTTCCGTGCCGGCTCGGGGATGCCCGGCAAGACTGCCGAGCGTTCGTTCCCGGCAGAAGGAGCCCTGATGAGCACCACCGACGTGGTCGAGTTCTGGAATGACGTCTACGCTGCCCGCCCGGCGGCCGTCGATCCTCGGCCCAACGTATGCCTCACCGAGACAGTCATCGGCCTGCCGCCCGGTGATGTGCTGGACCTGGGGTGCGGCGCCGGCGGCGACGCGCTGTGGCTCGCCCGCCTGGGATGGCGTGTCATCGCCGTCGATGTCTCCTCCGTGGCGGTCGAACGACTCCGCGGCCTCGCCCTCACGAACGGCCTGTCCGACGACCGGCTCTCCGCGCAGCAGCACGACTTGCGACGGTCGTTCCCCGACGGCGCGTTCGATCTCGTCTGTGCCCACTACCTCCACACTCCCCTGGACCTGGACAGGGCGGCCCTGCTGCGTGCGGCAGCGCACGCACTGCGCCCGGGCGGCCGGCTGCTGGTCGTGGACCACGGATCGACGGCCCCGTGGTCGTGGGACCAGGACCCGGATGTCCGGTACCCGGCCCCGCAGGAGGTCGCTGCGGACCTGTCCCTGGACCCGGAGACCTGGGCGGTCGAGATGGCCGACGCACGGACACGGACCGCGACCGGCCCGGACGGCCGTACGGCCGAGGTCACCGACCATGTCCTGATCATCCGCCGCACCGTCTGAACAGGGCGCGGTCCTCGAAAGGCAGACCTCATGGACACCTCCTCCCGGCGCATCCGCCGCCCCGACACACCGCCGCCCCGTACCGGCAACACCGAGACCGAGGTTCTGCGCGGGTTCCTCGACTACCTGCGGGACTCGCTGGCCGCGAAGGTCGAAGGCGCCCCCGAACCCCAGGTCCGAACAGCCGCGGTGCCGTCGGGCACGAACCTTCTCGGCCTGCTCAACCACCTCACGTGCGTCGAACGAGCGACGTTCCTCGGAGCCCGGATCACCGACTGGCCGGCGACCTTCCACGCCTCCCCTTCGCACACCGCGGCGGACGTCGTCACCCGCTACCGGGAATCGGTCACCGCGGCGAACGAGGTGCTCGACAGGTGCGTCGACCCCGGCGCACCGCTCCCCCGCTCCCGGCCGGGCAGGCCCGCACCCACTGTCCGCTGGGCACTCGCCCACATGATCGAGGAGACCGGCCGCCACACCGGACACGCCGACATCCTCCGCGAACTGATCGACGGCTCGACCGGACGCTGACCCGCGCCGCCGGGCAGGAACACGGGCCGCCCACTGCCTCGCCCTCTGCGCTCGTGTGCGTCCACCCCGCACCGGGAAGGGTCGTCGAGCCCGAGGGTTCAGCTTCTGACCAGGCAGAACGGATGCCCGGCCGGATCGGTGAAGACGCGCGCCCCGGCCTCGTCGTGTGGCTGGAACTCCGGCTTGCCCGCGCCCAGTTCCAGCAGCCGGGCCTCGACCTCGTCCAGGTCCTCCCCGACGCTGAAGCAGATGTGAAGCTGCTGGGGAACGGCCTGGCCGGGCCGGCTCGGAGCTCGGTGGTCGTCCACTCTTTGGAAGCCGAGGAGAAGTCCGTCCGCTTGGCTGAGGCCGGCGAAATCGGCGTTCGACTCAGGATGCAGTTCGAGGCCGGTGGCCTGGTGACAGAACGCCGCCAGGGCCGGCGGATCAGGGCAGTCCAGCGTTATCGCGTCCAACTTCATCCGCAGAGGCACGGCTTCTCCTGGTCGATCGGGTGATCCATCGAAGCACAGCCAGAGGCGCTCGACCCCGGCCGCCCGGCACCGTCCGCGGGAGCAGCGGTTCCGGGCGGCCGGCCGGGGCTCAGTCGCCTGCGGGGCGGGCGGCCAGGTACTCGGTCAGGCTCTCGCCGGTGAGGGGGTAGTAGTCGGAGAGCCGTGCGCCCTCGTCGAGGCGGCGGCGGGCGAACTCCTCCCGGTCCTGGTGCAGCAGGGCGTCCTCGGCGAGCGGGATCGCGTTTTGCTGCGGGACGACGACGGCGCCGTCCTCGTCGGCGACGATCAGGTCGCCCGGCATCACGAGGGAACCGCCGACGCCGACGGGCACGTTGAACGCGGAGGGGAACAGCTCGGTCTGCGAGGCGTAGTGCGGGGTCACGCCGGTGCACCAGATGGGTACGCCGAGGGCGCGCACCCGGGCCGCGTCCCGCACCCGTCCGTCCACCACGATCCCGGCGCCGCCGCGCAGCTTGAAGTAGCGCACGAGCATGTCGCCGAGGCAGCCGGTGAAGTGACTGCCGCGGGCCGACACCACGAGCACGTCGCCGGGCCGGATGGATTCGAGGACGCCCCACAGCGGGGTCTTGCGCTCGATGTCTTCCTGCTCCGCGCCGTTGAAGATGTCCTCGCGCTGCGGCAGGAACTCCAGCGTCACGGCTCCGCCGGTGATCTTGACATCCGGCTCACGGTGCAGGGGCACGGGGCCGTCGATGAACGTCCGGGTGATGCCCATCTGGTGCAGCTTCGCACAGGCGGTCGCCGCGCTCACGTCCTTGAGGGCCTCCACCATCCGTGAGGTGGGTCGTACGTAGGCCGAGGTGTGGACCGGCGCTCGCATCGACTCATAAGTACGGGTCTCCTCCGTCTCGTTGATGCGGGTCGCCCCGGTCGACGGTGCTTCCTGATCCCCAATCGGGTTCATGCACTTGCCTCTCCGCGTGCACGCAGCACGCAACGCCAGTGACATCATCGCCTATCGATGGTAGATAACAGCCAATCGATTAGTGATGTCAATGCGTCAGGAGCCGTCCGTGACCCACGCTTCCGCCGATCCCGCTGGTTCCACTGTCCGCACCGGGTGGTTCGAGGCGTCGCGCTTCGGGCTCTTCGTCCACTTCGGCCTGTACAGCCTGGCGGCGCGGCACGAGTGGGTGCGCAGCCGGGAGGCCATGTCGCAGCAGGAGTACGACCGTTACCTGCACCGGTTCGATCCCGATCTCTTCGACGCCCGTCAACTGGCTCGTGCAGCACGGGAGTCCGGGATGCGTTATGCGGTGCTGACCGCCAAACACCACGACGGATTCTGCCTGTTCGGATCGGCGCTCTCCGAGTACACCTCGATGCACGCGACCGGCCGTGACCTGGTGCGCGAGTTCGTCGACGCGATGCGCGCGGAGGGTCTGCGGGTCGGCCTGTACTACTCGCTGCTCGACTGGCACCACCCCGACTTCACGGTCGACGAGCACCACCCGTTGCGGAACACCGAGGCCCGGCAGGAGCCCCGTGACATGGCGCGCTACCGGAAGTACATGGAGGGGCAGATACGCGAACTCCTCACCGGATACGGCCGTATCGACCTGCTCTTCTTCGACTTCACCTACCCGGAGAAGGGTCCGCAGGAGTGGGGCTCGGAGCAACTTCTCGGCCTTGCACGAGAGTTGCAGCCGGGCATTCTGGTCAACGACAGGCTCGGCATTCCGGGCGACTATGTGACCCCGGAGCAGTATCAGCCCGACCGGCCACTGGAGCGGGGCGGCGAGCGGGTGATGTGGGAGGCGTGCCACACGCTCAACGGCTCCTGGGGGTACGACCGCGACAACCACGACTACAAGGACCCCGCGCTGCTGGTCCGCATGCTGGTGGAGTCCGTCGCCTGCGGCGGAAACCTCATCCTGAACGTCGGGCCCACCGGTCGTGGCGCCCTGGACCCCCGGGCCCGGGCCACGCTCCGCGCCATCGGTGAGTGGACCGAGCTGCACGCCCGGTCCGTGCACGGTGCGGGGCCGAGCGCCTTCGAGGCGCCCGCCAACGCCCTGTACACGCAGTCGGGCACCCGTCTCTATCTGCACCTGCTGGCCTGGCCCCTGAAACACCTCCATCTGCCGGGACTGGCCGGGCGCGTACGGTACGCCCAGCTCCTGCACGACGGCTCGGAGATCCGCTTCCACGAGATGGACGGCGCGCGGCACGAGCACAACAACCTCGCGCCGCCGAACCAGCCGGCGGGCACGCTCACCCTGACCCTCCCCGTCGCCCGGCCCGACGTGCTGCTCCCGGTGATCGAGCTGGTGCTGGACGGGGAGGAGTGATCCCGGTGGTGAAACCGCTGAGCGAGCGCCTTTCGGCGGTGCTGGGCCCGGACGGTGGCCGGGAGCTGGAGCGGCTGCTCGTCGATCCGGCCGGGCGGGTGGGGGTGCCCGATGTCACCTGCCGTGCCGTGTGGGACGCGGTCCCGGGGGCGGTACGGGAGCGGGTGCTGGAGGACGCGGCCCGGGAGTCGGTCCGGCCGGAGCCCCGGCTGACGGCAGGGGCATGGGCCCGCGCCTTCCGGGACGGTGACCGCAGCGCATACGAGGACGCGGCCTGGGGTCTCCAGGAGCGGGTGTCGCTGCTGACCCTGTCAGCCGTCCTCACCGGCGAGTCGGCCGATGCCGGGGAGGCCCCCGGGGCCTGCCCGTATCTGGATGCCGCGATCGACGGGCTCGTTTCGTTCGCCGACGCCGGCACCTGGTGCTGGGCACCGCACGAGCGCTTCGCGGCGGAGCGCGGCGAACTCGTGCCCGATCCGGACGAGCCGTATCTCGACCTGGGCGCCGCCGAGGTCGCCTCGCTGTTCGCCTGGGCGGACCACGTCCTCGGGCCGCATCTCGACCGCAGGATGCCGGGCCTGCGGCGCAGGCTGCGCCGCGAGGTGGAGCGGCGGGTGCTGCTGCCCTTCGAGCGACGCCGGGACTGGCGCTGGATCGGAGCGGACGGCGGCGCCAACAACTGGAACCCGTGGATTCACAGTGCCGTGCTCGCCGCCGCGCTGCTGCTCTGCCCGGACGACGCCCGGCGCGCCCGCCTCGTACGGCTGGTCGTCGAGGGACTCGACCACTATGTGGCCACGCTTCCCGACGACGGCGGGATCGACGAGGGCATCGCCTACTGGTGGGTGGGGGCCTGTCGGCTGCTGGAGATCCTCGATCTGCTCGCCGGTGTCGGCGGCTCCGCTCTCGATGCCCGTCGGCTCCCGCTTCTGGGCGAGTTGTCGAGGTATCCGCAGCGCATGCATTTCGGGGCCGACTGGTACGTGAACGTGGGCGACGCTCCGGCCCGGCCGACCGCCGACCAGCCCTGGCAGGTCCCGTTCCGCTGGGGCAGGCGACTCGGACAGCCGGAGACGGTGGCGCATGCCCTGGCCGGAGCACGCCGGCAGCACAGCGCCGCAGCCCCGCGTGCCGGGCTCGGGCGGGCGCTGGCCGCGCTGTCGGACGAGGACTGGTGCCGGGCCCTCACGGCCGACGCACCGGACACCTCCACGCCCTGGCTGGCCCACGAGACCTGGCTGCCGCGGCTGCAGATCCTGGTCGCCCGCGAGACGGCGGGCAGCACCGACGGGCTCACCCTGGCGGTGAAGGCGGGTCACAACGGCGAACACCACAACCACCTCGACGTCGGCTCGTACTGGGTGGCGGCCGACGGCCGGCCCCTGGTGGTGGACGTCGGCCGGCCCACGTACACGGCGCAGACCTTCGGGCCCGACCGTTACGCCGCCTGGCCGTTCCAGAGCGGCTGGCACAACGTGCCCGAGCCCGGCGTGGCACAGCAGCCCGGTCCCGAGCACCGGGCCCGGGACGTACGCGTCGAACTCGGCCGCGACGTCAGCGGGATGACCGCCGACCTCGCCGGCGCCTATCCCGGTGGAAGCCTCACCGGATGGAACCGAGCGGTGCGCCTGGTCCGGGCCGACGGAAGCACTCCCGCGCATGTGAGCGTCGAGGACCGGTGGGAAGGGTGCGGTGAGAACGTGGCCCTGCATCATGTGCTGGCCGGGCTCGTCGAGCTGGGGAACGGCCGGGCCACGGCCACCGCACCTGACGGCAGCGGGCTGGTGATGTGCTGGAATCCCCGGGACGCCGACGCCTCCGTCGTACGCAAGGAGCTGGACGACCCGCTGCTGGCCGCGAGTTGGGGAGACCACCTCACCCGGATCACGCTCACGGTCCGCCATCCGGGCACCCAAGGCAGCGTGACCGTAAGGTGGTTGATCGCCGACGAGGCCGGCAGGTCCGGGAAGAACGAACTCAGAGGTTTGGCGCAGCACTCTTGAAGATGCGGAGTGCCACCCCTAGCATCAGCAATCGATAGACGATAGTCACGGAGGCGAGGGCTTCTCCCCGCCTCCACCGCATCGCACCACCCCGCCGGGCGGCCCGCACCGATGACCGCCCGCACCCCCTCCCGCCACTGCTCCACCGGGAACTCTGCGGCTGAACACCAGCTATCGATTATTCACGACTACGCAACGGAGCGTGTCCCTATGAAAGCAATGTGGCGTCGAACCTGCGGACTCGCCCTGGCCCCTCTGGTGATGGCATCGGCCGTCGCCTGTGGCAACGGGTCCGACCAGGCCTCGGAGGGCACGACCCTCCGCGTCATCGTGAACATCACGCCGAACCTGACGGAGAAGTACTGGAACGATCTCTTCGACACCTACGAGAAGTCCCACCCCGGTGTCACGGTCAAGCTCGAACTGACCGGCACCATCTCGGCGGACGCGAAGCTGAGGCAGGACCTGGCCGCCGGCGACCCACCGGACGTCGCCCAGCAGATCACACCGACGGCCGACACCGCGTCGCTCTTCGCCGACCTGTCGGACCAGCCGTGGACCGCCAAGACTCCGCTGGCCGACCAGTACGCCATCGACGGCAAGCAATACGTGGTCGGTGTGGGCGAACAGATTCAGTCGCTCGTCTTCTACAACAAGGCCGCGTTCGAGAAGGCCGGGATCGACGCCACGAGCATCCGGACCATGGATCAGTTCACCGCTGCCATGGGCAGCTTGAAGGGTGCCGGCTACAAGCCGCTTCAGACGTCCGGACAGTGGGTCACCGGGGCGCAGTTCTCGATGATGGCCGACGCGGGTGTGCTCACTGCCGACCCCGGGTGGACGGCCAAGCGCAACGACGGCAAGGCGTCCTTCGCCAAGAGCGACTATCTGCCCTACCTGGAGCACTACAAGAGCTGGATCGACAAGGGCTATCTGGAGAAGAGCGGGCTCGGACTCACCTACGCGGACGGGCAGACGGCGTTCCTGAACGGCAAGTCCGCGATGTACATCATGGGTTCGTACTTCGTGCCGGCCGCCGACGCCGCGAAGAAGAGCGACGAGATCGGTGTGTTCACCATGCCGACCGACGGGGCCTACCCGTCCGGCCAGTTCGGCAACATCTCGAACCCGTACGTCGTGGTGAACAAGTCCCGCCACCGGGCCGAGGCGATCGAGTTCGTGAAGTGGGCGACCACCGACCCGAAGGCCATCAAGAGCCAGCTCGCCTCCGACGCCAATCTCCGCGAGGGCTTCACATACCCGATGTCCAGCCTCGGCTCGTCCGTGCAGAAGGTCCTGGACAAGGCCCCGTCGGTGATCGTGAAGTCCGGGAAGAACCAGCCGATCGCCGGGTTCAGCGATGAGCTCAACAAGCAGATCCAGTCCCTGTACACGGGCTCGTCCCCCGCGGACGCGGCCGACGGATTGGACAAGTGGTGGAACTCGCAGAGCTGAACGCAGGACTGAAGCAGCGCCGCCGGGCGAGGCTGCGGGACTCGGCGATCTCCCTCGGGATGATGGGCCCGGCCGTACTGCTCTACACCCTGATGACCGTGGTGCCGGTGGGTGTCGCGATCTATCTCAGCCTGACCGACTGGGACGGTTTCTCCACCGCCGCGTTCACCGGGCTCGACAACTACAAGCATCTGTTCGACGACCCGAGTTCGTCGGACGCCTGGTACGTGACGGGTCTGATCTCCGTGGTCGGCACGGTCCTCATGGTGGGCCTGGGGCTCGTGTACGCGCTGGCCCTCAAGGGCCGCTCCCGCGCGAATTCCTTCTTCCGGGCCGTCGCCTACTTCCCGCACGTCATCAGCGCGCTGATCCTCGGCTACCTGTGGGCGGCGATCCTCGGCACCAACGGCGCCATCAACAACACCCTCGCCAAGTTCGGCATCGAACCGCTCGGATTCCTCTTCGACGAGAAATTCGCGCTGATCTCGCTGATCGCGGTGATCGTGTGGGCCGGGTTCGGCTTCAACGTCGTCCTGTTCGTGGCCGCCCTGCAGACGGTGCCCGCCGAGCTGCTGGAGGCCGCCGCGATCGACGGCGCCTCCAAGCGGCAGATCAATCTCCGGATCGTGATCCCCATGATCGCCCCCGTGGTCACCGTGGCGACGGTGCTGAACCTGGTGGGGCTGATCCGGGCGTACGACATCGTGGTCAGTCTCACCGGTGGCGGGCCGGCCGGGTCGACCCAGACGTTCACGTACCTCATTCTCGCCCGGTCCTTCGAGGGCACCAAGGTCGGGTACGCGACCGCGCAGGCAGTGTTCCTGATGGTGGTGTCCGCCGTGCTCGCCCTCCTCGTGACGGCGCTGCGCAACCGTCAAGACCAAGCTGCGACAGGTTAGTTAGGAGCCGGTGGTGGTCGTACTAGAGGCAGAGGTCCGCGACAGGCCGAAGGCCGCGCCGACCGGGGGCGGTGTCGCTTCGCGGCGTTCGGAGCACAAGGAACCGCGCTCACCCGTGCGGTGGGCCCTTCTCGGCGTGCTGTTCCTCGTCATGATCGTGCCGATCTACCTGCTCGTGGTGAACGCGTTCAAGTCGCAGCAGGACATCCTCGACAACCCGTTCTCGGTCCCCCTGAGCGGGCTGACCTTCGAGCACATGTCGGCGGCGATCAACAGCCCGCAGTTCAACGTCATCGGTGGCTACGGCTTCACGCTGTTCCTCGTGGTGGTCGTGGACGTGCTGTGCATCCTGCTCGCGGGCCCGGCCGCGTACGCGATCGCGCGCAGCCTCAAGCGGCGTACACAGCTGGTGCTGCTGTACTTCCTGGCCGGCACGTTCATCCCGGGCGCCGCCGTGATCATCCCGGTGATCTACGTACTGCGCGAGGTGGGTCTGGCCAATACCGTGACCGGTCTGGTCGCCCACGACGTGGCGTCCACGCTGCCGGTGAGCATCTTCCTGTTCGTCGGCTTCATCCGCACCATTCCGGTGGACATCGACAACGCGGCGACGATCGACGGCGCGGGTCGGTACCGCACGTTCTGGTCCATCATCTTCCCGTTGATGCGCCCCGCGGTCGTCACGGTGCTGATCCTCAACTCGATCGGGATCTGGAACGACTTCGTCTCGCCGCAGATCCTGCTCAGCCCGTCCTCCGGGCACTACACGGTCACGACGGCGATCTACGCCGGCATCAGCCAGTACTCGACCGACCTGACGAAGGTGTTCCCGAACCTTCTGCTCGCCGTGGCCCCCGTCGTCATCTTCTTCATCTACATGCAGCGCCACATCATCAGTGGTCTCACCGTCGGCGCGGTGAAGGGATGAGCAGCCGGTGCACGGTCGCGGTGGAACGGCCGGCCCCGGTGTATTCCGTCCGAGAGAGCCGAGACAAGAGAGAGGATCGCGCAGTGCTGAGTAGATGGATGCCACGCTCCCGCAGGGGACCGTGGTCCGCAGCCGCTCTGCTCGCCGCCCTGACCGTGGTGGTGGCCGGCCAGCCGGCCTCCGCACAACCGGTCAAGTTCCGGACGGGCAAGACGTATTACGTCTCGCCGTCCGGTCAGGACACCGCCGGCGGCAAGAATCCCAGGGCACCGTTCCGGCACATCCAGAAGTGCGCGGACGTGATGGTGCCGGGCGATACCTGCCTGGTCCTGTCCGGCACGTACGAGGAGACCGTGGTGCCGGCCCGCTCCGGCACCGCCGAACTGCCGATCACGTACCGCGCCGCTCCGGGGGCCGAAGTCACCGTGAGCGGTGCCTCCCGGATCGGCGGATTCGAGCCGGTCACCGCCGCCGACGTCACCGAGATCGCCAAGTCCGACCCGTTCGCCGCGAAGTCGCAGTTCAGCGACGCGGTGGCGGCCGGACACATCTACAGCACGGCCGTCGACCTCGGCACGGACGTGACCACGGTGCAGGTGTTCACCGACAAGAAGATGGACATCGAGGCCCAGTGGCCGTACCCCGGCCTCGACCTGCTCGACCCCGCGCGCCAGTACGCCGGTGCGGGCAGCGCGGACGCCACCATCGCCGACCCGGACCTCACCCGCCCGGCGGGGTACTGGGACGGTGCCCGGGCCCTCACCGGCTACTGGTACGTCTCGGCCACCACCACGGTGAAGAGCTCCGCGGCCGGCTCGGTGACACTGGACGCGGCGCCCCCGTGCGTGCACAAGGTGGTGCCCAAGGAGACCCGGTACTCGCTCTCCGGGAAGATCGGTGAACTCGGCCGTCCCGGCGAGTGGTTCTACGACCCGACCGCGAAGCGCCTGTACCTGTACGGCACCGACGACCCGGACTCGCACACCGTCGAGGCCAAGCGGCGCACCCTGGGCTTCGACCTGACGAACGCCAGTCACACCACGATCGCGGGCATCGGCCTGTTCGCCACCACGGTCCAGACCGGTCCCTCCAGCACCGGCGTCACTCTGGACGGCATCAACGGCCGGTACCTGTCGCACTACACGGACATCACCCGGGGTGCGACGGACTGCGGCAGCACCGTGACACGGGGCGTCGGCGACAGCGGCATCGTCCTCGACGGCACCCACAACAGAATCGTGAACAGTGATCTGGCGCTGAGCGCCGGGAACGGCATCGCGCTCCGCGGACAGAACAACACCGCCACGGACAACGTGATCCACGACGTCGACTACATGGGGACCTACGCGGCGGGCGTCGCCGTGCAGGGCAACAGCCAGACGGTCACGCACAACACGATCTCCCGCGTCGGCCGCAGCGGGATCAATCTCCAGTGGAACGAGGTGAGCGGCCTCGCTCCGGGCAAGGACCTCATCGCGTACAACGACATCTCCGGCTACGCCCGCATGAGCCTGGACGTCGCCGCGATCTACACCTGTTGCAGCGCCTGGATGATGGGCACGTCCATCGACCACAACGTACTGCACGACCCGGCACCGGCCACGACCTCCACCACGTTCGGGATCTCCGGTGTCTACGCGGACAACGGCCAGAGCGATCTGGTCATCGCGAACAACGTGGGCTGGGGCAACCGGGAGGGCACGGTGATGCTCAACGGTCTGGGCACCGGCTCGCACGACAACAGCGTCTACAACAACACCGGGGGAATGACGCTGTTCTATGTGAAGGAGCCGGGGCAGTCGACCGGCACCAGGATCTACAACAACATCGGCACGATCCGGGGCCTGGACGGCGCCACCGACGGCGGGCTCGTGCTCTCCAACAATCTGCCCACGGGCGTCGATCCGCTGTTCGTGGACGCGGCGAACCACGACTACCGGCTGACCGCGGAGTCGCCCGCACGCAATCAGGCGATTCCGCTGCCGGGGATCAACGACGGTTCCACGGACGCGACTCCGAGTCTGGGCGCCTACCAGTACGGGGCACCCGCATGGGCCGCCGGGGCCCGTCGGTAGCCGAACCGCGAAACGGCTGTGGGCCCGGTCCGGGATTCCGGACCGGGCCCACAGCCGCTCGGTCAGTCCGCCTTCGGCCTGGCCGCCGCTTTCACGGCCGCGCTCTTCCTGGCCGCGGTCTTACCGGAAGCCGTCCGGCCGGCCGCGGTCCCCTTCGCCGCCGTGGCCTTCCCGCGCGGCTTCTTGGCCTCCCGGGCATCCGGGACGGGTCCGCGCCCGGCGGCGTGGTCGGCGAAGGCCGCGGCCGCCTTGTCGGGCTCCCCGGAGCGCAGCAGGCCGACGAGCCGGCCGTGTTCGTCGGCCATCGCGCACCAGTCGCCTTCGAAGAGCGGGTCGGAGATGGCCCGCAGGGTGCGCAGGCTCGGCTCGATGACCTCCCACATCCGGGCCAGGAACGGATTGCCCGCGTACTGGCTGACCAGGGTGTGGAACTCTATGTCGGCGTCGCGGAAGCCGCTGACGTCGTTGGCGGCGACCGCCTCGTGCATCCGCTCGACCAGTGCGTCGAGCTCGGTGAGCTGTTCCTCGGTGATGTGCTCGGTGGCGAGCCGGGCGGCCAGGCCCTCCAGCGGCTCGCGGACCTGACGTGCGTACTCCGCGTCCTGCGAGGAGATCTCGACGACGAAGTGACCGCGTCGCGGGACGTGCGTGAACAGGCCCTCGCGCGCGAGCCGCTTGACCGCCTCACGCACGGGAGCCTGGCTCACGCCGAGCCGCCGGGCGATCTCCGATTCGACCACGCGGTCGTTCGGCGCGAGATCGCCCTCGACGACGGCCTGGCGGAGCAGTTCGTACACCTGGTCCGAGATCAGGGTCTTGCGGAACCGGTCCTTGTTGGTGGCCAGCGTGGAGACGAATCCACCCGACGCATTAGATGCCATGAATACCCAATCCTGCACTGGGGCACGTCAGTTGCGACATGATACGCGCCCGTCTTCTCTCGATGGAGTCACATCGAGGTTTCCAGCTGCCAGTCATTTGGCCGTTACCGATCGACAGCCACATGGCCGGTTCGAAATGTGCCATCGGGCCTCTCCGCGGAGGTGGGGACCGAGTCTCGGCGAGATGAAGTCGGTCACTGATCATCGCCTATCGATCATCGAGGGAATCGAAGCAGGGGCGTTCGAGCACTGTCAACCACACGGACGTCAACCACATGCAGATCAGCCACCCGGAGATCGGCGACATGCGGATCGGCCACACGCGCATCGAGCACGGGGACTCAGCCGCCGAGCCCGTACACCCGGACCGCGTTCGTATGCAGTACGCGATCGAGCTGATCGGCCGCCAGATGGGACAGCCCGATCCGGGACATGGCGAGCGAGTCGGCCCGTGAGCCGCGTGGCAGGCAGATCGGCCAGTCGGAGCCGATGAGGCAGCGGTCGGCCCCGAGCGTGTCGACGACGTGCCGCACCATGTGCGCGATGCGCTGCGGCGGGAGTCCGTGCTGCTGGGTGAGCAGCCCGGAGATCTTCACCACCACGTTCGGGCTCGCGGCGGCGCGCTCGACGTCGCGGAACCACTCCCCAGCCTCCGGTGTGCGCAGGTCCGGGGCGTTGCCCAGGTGGTCGACGACGAGAGTGAGCCCGGGATGCCGGGATCCGATGTCGGCGGCCGCCGTCAACGCCCCCCGATGCAGATTGACTTCCAGCGCGACTCCCGCTTCGGCCAGCACCGGGACGAGCCCGCGGGCCGGCTCGGGGGTATCCGTCCACGAGGAGCCGCCGATCCGCATCCCGTTGGGGCGGGAGTCGCCCAGCTGCTGAAGAGTGGCACGGAAGGCATCGGGCCCGTCCGCGCCATGGACGTGGAGATTGGCCACGTACCCGGTGACCAGGTCCGGGCGGCGCCGTCGCAGTTCGCGCAGGGCGAGCGTCTCGCCCGCATCGCCGCGCGACGCCTCGACCAGTACCGCTCCGGCGAGGTCGAGACCCGCGCCCGACTGTTCCAGGTCGTCCTCGTCGAAGGCGCGATGGTGCTCGTCGCCCGGTCGGATCCACGGGAATCCCTGGGCCGGATCCCACAGGTGGACATGGCAGTCGATCACGGTGCGCCTCCTCCTCGGGCCTGTCGGGGCCGCTCCGAAGTATTGACACTTCGGCTCCCCTCCCATGAGTCTAACTATCGGCTATCGATGGGCGATTGTTCAATCCGTACATGACGAGGGTGCAGGTGTTCTGGATGCTCAGGCCTGAACGAACCGGCGACACGCACAGCACGGGCGAGGCGCACGGACCTCTGCTGACCGCGACCCGGCGCGTCGGTGAGGTCCCCGAGTGGGCTTATTTGGAAAGGAAGTTGTTCGCCTTCCAGGACAAGGCATGGCGGCTCTTCGCCGACCGCTACACCGAGGGCGACGGCCGCCTCGTCTTCCGCGACACGCTCGGGCAGGGCATGGACGGCCGGGACGGCGTCGATGACTTCTACGAGCCGTTCTTCAACTGGCCCACGCTCTATCTCCTCGGTGGCAGCGCGGACCTGCTGACCGCTGCCCGGCACCACTGGCGCGGAGTCACCGCCCAGCTCACCGGGATGGGCATGCTCGACCAGGGCCTGGAACGCGGCTACGACTGGTTCCACCAGGGCGAGGGACTGCTCCTCTTCTACGGTCTGTGCCTGGCAGACCCGCAGGACCCGGAGCTGCGTGAACTGGCTGTTCGCTTCGCCGACTTCTACCTTCCCGGCGGTCCCAATTACGACTCCGAACACCGCCTCCTGCGCGCCCCGCACAACGGTTCGGCGGGCCCGCGCTTCGGATTCAGCGACGAGGAGGCGTACTTCCCGTGGAGCCTGGCCCTGCGCCCCTACGGCCTGCCGCTGGACGGGTTCGACGACGTCACGTCCTTCGACGATCTGGCCTCCTCGCCCGATCGTGCCCGCGCGTACGGCCGTGCGATGTGGGACCGGATGGGCCGGGGTGACACGATCGTGAACCTCGCCGCCACCGGCCTGGCCACCAACGCCTTCCTGCTCAGCGGCGAGCAGCGCTACGCGGACTGGGTGGCCGAGTACGTCGGCGTGTGGCAGGAGCGGCTCGCGGGCCGCGATGTGGTGCCCGACAACGTCGGCCTGAGCGGTGTGGTGGGCGAGTACATGGAGGGCCGCTGGTACGGCGGCCACTACGGCTGGTCGTGGCCGCACGGGCTGTCCCCGGTAGGCAGCGCGACCGTCATCGGCGCCGCCAACGCCACGCTCCTCACCGGAGACCGGGGCTTCCTGGACCTCGCCCGCAATCCGCTCGACGCGGTGCTGCGCCACGCCGAGCAGCGCGGCGCCGGTCAGATGGGCACCCTCGGCGAACGCTGGGAGCCGCACCTGCGGGAGATGCCGGCCGAGCGCACTCTCATGGTGCCCCAGCGGCACAACGACTCCGGCTGGTTCGACTTCACCGTCATGCCGGGCCAACTCCCGCTCGCCTTGTGGCACTTCAGCCGCGATCAGGCCGACCGGGAACGGATCGAGCACCTGCGTGCCGAGTCCCGCTGGGACTGGACCGCCGTCCACACCCAGCGGATCAAGGACGAGGCCGGGCACGAGGAACCCTGGTACGAATTCCTGCACGGCCGGAACCCGCACTTCCCCGAGCGGATGCTGCGCAGCGCCCTCGCGAGCTGCGCCGAGCGGGTCGAGGCCATCGAGAACGACACCGTCGACCCGGCCGTCGGCCCCGACGCCCTGGACATCCACCACTGGCAGCACCTCAACCCGGTGGTGACGGAAGCGCTGCTGCAGCTGACCACCGGTTCGCCGCAGGTCCTCTACAACGGCGGCCTCGCCCACCTGCATGTGCGCTATCACGACGCGGAGTCCCGCCGCCCCGGCCTGCCGCAGGACGTCGCCGCGCTGGTCACCGACATCAACCCGGACCACACGGTGGTGGAGCTGGTCAACCTCGGCGGTGCGGCACGCTCTCTGCTGGTGCAGGCGGGGTCGTTCGCCGAGCACCACGTGGCCACCGTCCGCATGGACGACGGGCCCGAGCAGCCGGTCGACGGACCGTACTGCCGCGTCGTCCTTCCCGGAGACTCAAGGATCCGGCTGACCCTGACCATGGCGCTGCGCGCGAGCCGCGCGGCCTGTTCCTCCCCGTGGGAGACGGCATGACCGACACCGCCGCGACAAGCCGGCTGCCCTTCGCCCTGCCCCGCCTCGGCATCGGCACCGCCCCCCTGGGCGGGCTCTTCGAGGAGGTCGGCGAGCAGGACGCCGCCGCGACCCTCAAGGCCGCCGCCGAGGCCGGGATCACGTACTTCGACACCGCACCCCGCTACGGACACGGCCTCGCCGAACAACGCCTGGGCCGCCTGCTGCCGCCGTCCGACGGCAGCGGCCCGGTGATCTCGACCAAGACGGGCTGGCTGCTGCGCCCCCGGCCGGACGGTTCACCCGGTGAGGTGATCACCGACTGGACGGAGCGCGGCATCCGCGAGTCCCTGGAGTCGAGCCTGACCCGCCTGGGCCGCTCCGACGTCGACATCCTCTATCTGCACGACCCGGACGACTACCCGGACGAGATACGCCGCACGGCCTATCCGGCGGTGCGCAAGCTGCGTGACGAGGGGCTGGTCCGGGCCATCGGATTCGGCATGAACCACAGCGCCCCGCTCGCCTCGTACGTGGCGGAGTTCGAGGTCGACGTGGTGCTCATCGCGGGCCGCTTCTCGCTTCTCGACCACGAGGCGCTGACGACCCTGTTGCCGTTGTGCGCCGAAACGGGCACGGCGGTGGTCGTCGGCGGCGTCTTCAACACCGGGTTGCTGGCCGACCCGTCCGCCGGCGCCATGTTCAACTACCGCCCGGTGCCCGCGGAGACACTGGAGCGGGCACGGCAGTGCCGGGCGCTGTGCGAGGCGTACGAGGTACCGCTTCCCGCGGCCGCGATCCAGTTCCCGCTGCTGCACGACGCCGTCGGCTCGGTCGTACTCGGCTGCCGTTCGGCGGCCGAGGTGACGGCGAACGCGGCGGCCGCCCGCTTCCCGATCCCGGGCGAGCTGTGGCAACGGCTCGCGGCGGCCGGTTTCGTGCCCGAGCAGTTGCTGGAGAAACACGGCGAATAGCGCCCCCGGCGCCCGGCCCGGCGTGGCCGCTTCGCTCCCGCCCGGCGACGGAGCGGCCACCGGGCGGGAGCGGGCCGCGCCGGTGCTCCAGGGGGAAGGGCCGGGGCCTGGTCGATGATCCCGGAGAATTGTCCGGCCCAACGATCGTGGCTCGGCGAAGTCAGTGGGGTCGGGCCCGCGCAGCGCTCCACTCGGCCATTCGGAGACACTGCTGCGTCCCGCCCGGCGCCACGGCTGGGTCAGCCCGGCTTGACCGCCTGCGTCGCAAAGTAACTCGACATGTATGGAGCGGATGCGTTGGATTGGTGCGGCGCTTCCGCGAAGCCGGTGAGGACGAACCCCGCGGCGAGTTGCCCGCCGATCTGGTCGGTGAGGGTGTGGCTGTATTCAAGAGGGGCATCCGCGCCGAACTTCGTGGCGCGTTCCTCGGCGGAGTACTGCGTGACATCGCTGTACGGCAGCCTGTGCGCGACGATCAGCTCGCCGCGCTCGTCGAGCGCCTCGTGGTCGAACAGGTACGCATCGGGGTTGAGGAAGCCCACGAGCAGGGTTCCGCCCGGTCGCAGGACGCGGAAGCACTCACGCCACACCGGTGCCAGGTCTGGTACGAACAGGTTGGAGACCGGATGGAATACGACATCGAATGCGGCGTCGCCGAAAGCGCCGAGGTCACTCATGTCGCCCAGCACGGTACGCAGCTCAAGTCCGTCGCGCGCCGCCACCATCCGGTCCTGGCCGAGCTGGCGGGGTGAGTTGTCGAATACGGTGACCCGCGCCCCTGCGGCGGCGAGGATCGGACCCTGCTGGCCACCGCCGGAGGCCAGGCACAACACGTCCTTGCCGGTCAGGTCCGTCGGCAGCCAGGAGCGGTCGACCGGCTCACGCCCGATGAGAACAATCGACCAGTCGCCCCGGCGGGCACGCTCGACGTCCTCGGCACTCACCGGCCTCGACCACTCGTTGCCCTCTTCGACACACTTGTCCCAGGCTGCCCGATTGTGGGCAACGGGGTCGACATCAATGTCCTGCACGTTTAACTCCCTGTTACGGCCGAGCGGACGCCCGTGATACTGACAGTTCGGTGCCGCCAGCCAACACGATTGCAGGGGCCAGTCTCCCTCGCGGTACTCCGAGGTCTCCACCTCCGGGCGACGGGGAACCCGCCGGTTCCACCACCCGGCCCCTTCCTCGGGCCGGCCGGGCCAGGGAACTGTGGACTGGCGATACTGCTCGTCGATGCGGTCGAGTTCGGGCTGCCTGATCGACCGGACGCGCGGGGGCAGCAGCGGCCAGACCTCGGCGAGGGCACTTCGGCACCAGATGCTGTTGTGGAACTCGGGTGCGCAGTCCGAGTAGCCTTCTTGCTCCAGCTCCGCGGCGATGTCGCTCCACTGTTCGAGCAGGGAGTCGCAGGAGTGTTGTCACTTGCGGTTGAGTTCGTAGTAGGCACGAAAGTCGAAGAAGCGTAGACCGTCGTTCACTGCCCCGGACTCGATTTCCTGCAGTGTCCAGGGGTGGGCGGAGTAGTCGTCGGTCGCCAAGCCTCCGTGCTTCAGCAGGACCGCCAGAAGTTGGCGAAGTTCTGCGGTGCCGTCGATCCGCCCAGAGATGTTGATCTGGACTGCCCAGGTGGGATGGTGCCCGAGGGCCGATTCGAGGATCGCCACATCGTCGGGGTCCCAGTCGGAGAAGAGGCAGCCGGTCTGTTCGTCGTCGATCTCGATGTAGAGGTTGCCGTCCCAAGTCCACGGATCGCGCTGCCGGGGCAGGTGCCGATCGAGTGAGGCGACCGTCTCAGCTCGCTCACCTGCTGGAAATGCGAACACAGTGCGCATGGCTTGGAGCATAGATGGTGCAACTTCGCGGCGACCACGGGTATTCAGGGCTGGTGCGTTCCGTGGGTGTGCCGGTGGCGCGGACGGCGTTGTCAGCAATGGCCGGCATCCCCGGCGTCCTTGGGCCAGATGACCAATGGTGGATTCGGGTATTGGAACTCCCGGAACGCCCGGCCGCAGGGATCCCCCGTCGCGTTGCTATACGTTTGTCCGATCTGGACAGCTCGACTTGAACAGGTCTCGTCGGCGCTGGCCGAGGTACCAATTGGCGGACTCGTCAAGGTCGATCGTGGTTCTGATTACGGTGGTCTCGTCGGAGTTCGCCTCGACGAGGACCTCCCCTCTCGGTGAGATGACCATGCTGGGGCAGTGCTGGCGAGGATCTGCCACGTTGGCTGCCAGGACGAACCGTTGGTTCTCCGCTGCGCGGCTGATGAGGTGGCTCCGCCAGACCCCTGCGGGCTCAAAGGGGTTGGCCGCATGGGTGAGGTAGATGAAAGCTTGTGCTCCGCGGTCGGCCAAATGCTGCCATTGCTCGGGGAAACGGATCTCCCGGCAGATCTGGACGCCGAGCGTGATGGGCCCGCTCGCCAGCTGGATCGGGAGCGTCGAAAGCTCGGAGCCGGCACTGAGTTGGCCTCGCTCGCTCATCGCCAGGTTGATCTTCCGGTAGGTCCAGCGGGTGCCGTCCGGAGAGAAGTAGAGGGCGGCATTGCTCCAAGCACCACGTTCGAACAGCAACGTGCCGCAGAACAGGTGGATGGCTCTGCGCTGCGTCAGCTCTGCGAGGCGGTCCATGGCGCGCGCGAGGACCGAAAGCGGCAGTCGTTCGAGGGCTGAGAGGTCGGCGCCGTAGCCGGACAGCGCACCTTCGGGGAGTACGACGATCTCACCTGCTTGGACGTCTGCAAGGAGCGAGGTGATGGTTGCGAGGTTTTGCTCGATGTCCCAGGTGATGGGAAATTGCGCGATTGCTATGGAGGCTTTCATCAGTCCTTCTCTCGGCAGCTGATCTCGTCTGCGTAGGCAGCCCAGTCGCCGCCGGATGCCTTCCGCCGCTGGACGGCGACTTGGATGTGGCCGCCGAGCATCCGGGCGAGGATAGCGGCGGAAGGCTCGGCGGCGAGGGCGAACAGGGCTGCGGATCGGTCCTGTTCACGCCGGATGCCGATCTTGGGTGAGCGCAGAGCGATCTGGCTTTCGCTGAGCGGGCGCCCGGGTCTCCGTCGACAGCGCCGGCCGTTCCGGACAGTGCCCTCGCCGAGGGTGTGCCGACGCATCGGGTCGTGCATCACGGTTCCATCGGGAGTCCGCATCCCCCATCATGTCGACTCGTTGTGACCATGCAGTCCGCCCGGCCAGGAGGTCGGCTCAGAGCAGGAGACTTCTTCATGCGTCATCCAGCACTCGCCGCCGCGTCGGCGCTCGTCGCCGCCCTCGCACTGTCTGCACCGGCCGTCGCAGCCCCGACGGCGTCCACCGAAACGCCGGTCGTCTTCGTGCACGGCCGCAACAGCGACTCGGGCGTCTGGACCACGATGATCAGCCGCTTCGAGTCCGCGGGTGATCCGAAGAGCCGCTTCTTCGCCTGGGACTACGACACATCGCTGTCGACCAACGAGGTACTGGGTGCCCGACTGGCCGACTACGTCAGCCGCGTGCTCGACGAGACCGGCGCGAAGCAGGTCGACATCGTCGCGCACAGCCTGGGCAGCCTCCCGTCCCGCTGGTACATCAAGTTCGGGGGTGGCGGGACCACCGTCCGGAACTGGGTGTCTTTGGCCGGCCCCAATCACGGCACGAGCCTGGGCTATCTCTGCGCTCTCTGGGACCAGGGGTGCCGGGACATGACGCCCGGATCGTACGTCGTCCAGCACCTCAACGAAGCGGACCCGACACCTGGACCCACGGGGTACACGACGTTCCGTTCCGGCTGTGACGAGCAGATCGTTCCGACCACGAGCACGATGCTGGACGGGGCCGCCAACGTTGAGACTGGCTGCCTCAAGCACAACGCGCTGCTGACGGATCCAGCCGTCGCGGACCAGGTGCACACCGTACTCAAGTAGTCCTCCTGCCCCGAGGGCAGAGTCTCGGCGGCAGCCGATCACGCACCGATCCCGCCCAAGGCGATGGCGCCCCGGATGCCGGGCCCGCCCTCCCGCACGTACAGGGCTCGGATCGGCTGCCGCGTTCACCGAAGTACGCATAGGGGCAGGCGATCACGTGGTACAGCCGTCCACCGGCGGGCCCGAATGGAACTGCCCGGATGATGCGGAAGGCGTACCCGCCTCAGCGGAGCCGGGCCGCTGTGAAGGACCCCGGCCGAAGGACTGGGAAGGCAGGCGAATTCGGTGGCCACTGCGCTGCCCGGCCCGGGCTCAGGTCCCGGCACCGCAACTCCGGTCTCAGGGCCGACGCCCGAGGGCTGAGCCGAGTGCGGCGATCCAGATCAGCAGCAGGGGCAGTGAAACGTACGCCACCGGGGTCAAGGCGGTGGAAAGGAGCAGATACCCGATGCCGGACACAGCGATCGTAACGGCGAGGACCCAGCCGATGACGGCTTCCCAACGCCGCAGCTGCGTGGCGTGCCGCGAGGCCGTGCAGGCGGCCGCCGCGAGCGCCGCGAGCGCGAACATCTTGACTCCGTCCGCGCGTTGGACCGCCTCGAACAGTGCACCGGTTCTGCCCGGTGACGCCGGATCGGCTCCAGACACGGCTATCAGTTCCAGGACGAGCTGTACGAGTGCGAGCACCCCCGCGACTCCTCCGGCCCAACCGGCGAAGCGGGCCGCGGCACTGCCGATACGGCGGGACCGGACGAGCAGTCCGGTGGCGACGACCACCAGGCCGACCCCTGCCACACCGTGAACGAGCAGCGCCTGGGCCATGGCCTCGACCGGCTTGTCGGCATACGCGCTCGCGATGGCGGCCCGTGTGTCGCCGGCTTCGGGTGTGGCTCCCCAGGCGACGACGAGCCCGAGGATCCAGGCCGCGGCATGCGTGTATCCGGCGACGCGGACGGTGACGCCTGAAGCAGGCTGTCGGGAGACCGTGGTCATGCTGCCCCTCCTCTGGTCTTGTCCTGGATTGCCTGGGCGAACGCAGCGCAGCCGGTGCGCCACGCCGCGTCCAGGTCCGCGTCGGGCGGAAAGCGGCCGTCGAGCTCCAGCACGACCATGCCGTGCGCGAATGCCCAGAACGAGCGTGCGATGTCGATGTCGCCGTGCACCGCGCGGGCCAGCGGCATGGCCGCACGGTCTTCGAGTCCGTCGGGAAGGGCGGTGCGGCCGAGCGGCTGGGTGTGGGTGATGCGATAGAGATGCGGGCCGTCGAGTGCGTGCTGCCGGTAGGCGCGGGCGAGCACGAGAAGCGGCGGTTCAGCACCGATCTCGGCTTCCGCCGCTTCCAGATCCTCCGCCAGCTGGGTCATCCCCTGCGCCTGAAGCCCGGCCTCGACAGCGGCCTTGTCGGGAAAGTGCTTGTACAGAGATGGCGCCCGGACGCCGACACTCGCGGCGATGCGTCGCATCGACAACGCCTCGGGGCCTTCGGTGTCGAGCAGTTCCCGGGCAGCGGCCATGATCTGCTGTGCGCGGTCAGTCACGCCGGACCACCCTCTCGATCGCGATTCCCGCAGTGTGCTTCGCACAATGTCGTCGGAATGTGCCCGGCCCGGCAAGGAACACGCAACCGGCGGCGGCCGAGGGCTCCCGCGCATCTCCGGCGGCCGCCGATGCCCCGGCGGGGAAGGCCGCCGATCCGCATTGCGTCCCGGCGGGTCGGGGGTAAGACGTTGCCACCCGAAGTGCTGCTGACTGTCACGGTGTTCACTGTGTCCCCCTCATATCGTGGCCGGCCGGCATGACCAACGCCGTCCACCAAGTGGCGCCACGATATGGCTAACAGTGTTAGCCGTCAAGGTCGATGATTTCGAGTGCCGCCTTCACGTCCTCCGGACGCAGGCGAATCGGCTCCCGCGACAGAGCAAGGGGTGTCAGGTCACGGCGGCACGGGACGCCCGGCGCAGCTGCTGCGCCCGGTTCACCCCGGCGGGATCAGGACATCAGCACCGCTTTCCCCAACGCGACCACGACTCCTTCGTCGTTGCAGGAGCTGCCCTCACTGATGTCGGCCTCTATGCCGAGCTTGACCACACCGGCGATGTCCACCGAAACGGTCTGCGGCCTGTTGACCTCCAGCATGATGTTCTTGCGGGTCTTCCCGTCCCCGATGACCTCCAGTTTCCCGCTCACAGCAACGGCGTTGTCGTCGAGCCCCACGGTCAGGACGAGCTTCTTGTACCTCTGGTTGATGCTGTACTCGGTGCCGGGCTGGCAGGGGTATTTCACAACCATCGCGTTGGAGTAGGACTTGCCTCCCAGCGTCACGGTCCGGAGGCCGGACTCGTCGTCGGGATAGTCCCCGAGAGGGGTGAGATCGCTCAGGGCGACTTCACCCGACGGCAGCGGAGCGGGCGCGGGCGACTGTGCTGGGTCTTCGTCGGCCGGCTTCCCGGGCGGTGTCTCGACGGTGGGGGTGGCGGTGACCGTGACGGTTCTGGTGACTGTCACGGTTCTGGCCGTCGGAGAGTTCACCACGGTCGGCAGGCCGAAGAACCCCAGCAGCAGACCGATGACAGCCGTGATGGCCGAGACAAGCGCGGCGATCTCACCGATCCGTCTCGGTCCCGGCGTCGGCGGCCCGGGATCTGGTGGCGAGGGCGGCCGAGGCGGTGGCGGCGGAGGTGGCGCTCCGTCGTCGGGCGGCGTTGCTGAACTCATGGGCCGTACCTCCCCGTTGCGAGTAGAGACGCATTAAACGGGATCCCCGCCTCGCACGGCTGGAACTCGGCCGGTCGATGATGCGCCTGCTTCGCAGCCGGGTTGCAGCCGGGGGGCACGGGAGGTGCAGGTCACCCGGAGGGTCTGGCCGGCGCGGGAAAGGCAGGAACAGCTCCGAGGACGCTGCTCGTGGCCACAGCCTGTTTCGCGGGCAGCGCCGTGCGGCTCAGACCTCCGGAAGGGACGGATCGGGAGTCCAGGGGTCCGGTGCGGTGATGGACCAGCGTTCATGGTCCCGCCAGCCCCCGTTGATGTAGAGGTATGCGGGTGAGATCCCTTCGTAGCGGAAGCCAAGCCGCTGGACCAGGGCCAGGGACGCCTTGTTCGACGGCCGGATGTTGGCCTCCAGCCGGTGGAGCCGCAGGTCGGTGAAAGCATGTTCCAGGGTGGCGGCGATCCCCTCGGTCATGTACCCGTACCCCGCGGACGGCGCGAAGGCCGCATAGCCGATGGACGCGCCCTGGTAGCGACCCCGGATGATCGAGTTGATGTTGACCATGCCGGCTGCTGCGCCGGAATCCCGGACACGGACCAGAAAGCCCAGGTTGCTGCCGTCGTCGAAGCGGCGCATCCAGGCCTGGAACTCCTCCGCGGTCGCGGGCAGCCGCATCCACGGCAGGTGCAGCTCGGAACTGGCCCGCACGAGCGTGCAGAACTCGTCCTGGTCGGCGAGGGTGAGCGGGCGCAGTTCGACCCGTGACGGCATCTTGAGCATGGACCAACGTTAGGCCCTGTGGGCAGTTGCCGGACCACCCGGCCCCCACGGGCGGACCCACGGCTCCCCTCGGCCCCCGCTTTCCGACGGCCTCGTGCGAGGAGTTCGTGGTGCTTCCGGAGCCAGTCACCGAGGGGACCGGACCGGCAAGGGTGTCGTACCGCTCAGGACAGGCTGCCGCGAAGGGCGTTGACGCGCGCGGCTCCCGCGTCAAAGGCCGCACCGTCGAGCGTGCCGGCCGCCAGGGCCTCGCCCAGTGCGGTCACCGCCTCCTCCCCCTGGGCGACGTCGCGGGCCGAGCACAGGATCAGGTCCATGCCGGCCGCGGCTGCCAGCACAGCCCGCTCCGCCGTGCTGCCGTAGTCCCGAAGCGCCCCGGCCTCCAGCGCGTCGGTGACCGTCACGCCCGGGAAGCCGAGCCGGTTCCGTAGCTCGCCGACCACGGTCGGGGACAGGCCGGCGGGCCGGTCGGCGTCCAGCGCGCGGTAGACCGCCCAGGAGAGCATGACCAGCTTGGTCCCGGCCGAGATCGCCGCACGGTACGGCACCTCGTCGACGCTGCGCAGCGTGGACACGGACGTGGTGAGGGTGACGGGCCCCAGGTCGGTGTTCTGGTTCGCGGAGGCGGGTCCGAGGCCGGGAAAGTGCTTGGCGGTGGCCGCGACTCCGGCGTTCTGCTGCGCGGTGATGAAGGCCGAGCCACATGTGCCGACCGCATCCTGGTCCTTGCTGTACGACCTCTCGTACTGGTCGGTGAAGTCGCCGGCCCGCCGGTACACATCGAGCACCGGCGCCAGGTTGACGTTCATCCCGACGCCCGCGAGGTTCATGCCCGCACCGCTGCCTGTGAACTCCGCCTGTCCCTCCGGGTCGGTGGCACTGCCCACGTCCTTCGCCGACAGCACGGGCTCACCGGGCAGGCGGCGCACCATGCCGCCCTCCTGGTCCGTCATCAGGAGCAGCGGGGCCTTCACGGGGGCGGAGGCGTTCGCCTCGTTCATCTCCCGGACGACGCCCTCGATCTGGCTCAGGCTCTCGATGTTCTCCCCGAAGAAGATCACCCCGGCCGTACGGCCCTGCCTGATCGCGTCCATCAGCCCGGCCGGCGGTGTGAGCCCCGGGTAGGAGTGGATGACGCACTGTCCGGCGCGTTGTTCCGGGGTCGGAGCGGGCAGGGGGGTACGCGTTCTTTCGGGAATGCGCACGGCCGCGTCCGAACGGCCCGCCAGCCCCATCCCGCCGGCCAGGGCCGCTGTTCCGGCGAGCAGAGCGCCGCGCCTGCTGAGGGGATGTGGTGTGGAGCTCATGACTTTCTCCTTCGTGAACTGTCGTTGTGCCCGGCCCGGACCATCGGCCGGCGATCCGGGCCGGAGCAGACAGTCGGTCGGTCTGCTCCGGCCCGCCGTGCCGAACACGCCGGGGTCACCGGTCCCCGGAGGTGATCACCGCGCGCTCGGGCCCGCCGTCACGGAGTGTTGTTGGCCAGGGCCAGCAGGCGGGAGCGATCGCCACTGAAGCGGTCGCGGTCGACGTTCCCGGAGATGCCGCTCACCGAGCCGGTGGACGTGTACTGCCAGACGGTCCAGAACGGGAAGCCCTGCGGAATGCTGGGGCTGCCCGCGGAGGTCCAGTGGGCCACCCACAGCGGGCTCCTGGCGGACATGCCCGTCCAGCCACCGGTGCAGGAGTTCCACCAGCTCGCGCTGGTGTAGATCACGATGTCGCGGCCGGTGCGGGCCTTGTACTTGTTGTAGAAGTCGAGGATCCAGGACTGCATGGCCGCGGGCGTCTTGCCGTAGCAGGTTCCCTCGATGTCCAGCACGCCGGGGAGCGTCAGATTGTCGCGGGACCAGGCGCCGCCGTTGCTCGCGAAGAAGTCCGCCTGTGCCGCGCCGCCGGACACGTCGGGCCGCGCGAAGTGGTAGGCGCCCCGGATCACGCCGGCGTTGTAGGCGCCCAGGTAGTTGGCGCTGAACGTGGGGTCCTTGTACGTGGTGCCCTCGGTCGCCTTCATCCAGGCGAACTCGATGCCCGCGCCACGGACGGAGCCCCAGTTGATGCCGCCCTGCCAGCTGGAGATGTCGATGCCCACGGGGTTCGCCAGGAGGTTCGCATCCGGCGTGGTGTCGAGCTTGAGCTGCCGGGTGTCCGGCTTGAAGTCCTTGCGGTCCTGGACGTAGCCCACGCCCATGTAGCCCTTGCCCTGCGGCACTGCGCTGTCCGACGACAGTGGTGCCGAGGAGGCGGTACCCGACATGAGGCTGAGAGTCAGCGCGGCACTCGTGCCGAGGACACCTGCCACAGTGAGTCTTTGCTGTATGGACTTGGGGGAACGGTTCCTGGGGAACAAGGTTTCCTCCTGCTTGGTGGGGGGTGAGATTCAGTGGTTCCGAGTGGTCCTTCGGTGCGGTGGATCTCAGCGCGCCGGCGCGGGTACGGTGCGACGCGGCAAACAGAAAGGTCGGCGTGCATCCGGTCAGGAGGAGTCGGCCGTGCGCTTTCCCACAGAGGGATCTACGCGCGTCCGTTTGACGCGAACACGACACATTGAGCCACGAGAACGCGTGCCCGGTAAATAGTTTTCCGATTCGTTAGTGGTCTAGACCCATCTGCACTCCAGTGAACTGCGGAAACGGCTCGACGTCGGCAGAAATTTTTTCAAGTGGCTTGGGCGGAAAGTGAGTTAGAGGCCCGGATGGGTGGCGTTGCACTGATGGCACGGGACACGGCACCGATCACTGAAGACCGGCCTGTGCCGCGCCCGAGGGAGGGTGGGGACATGTCGCCACCTTCTCGTGGAGCGCGTTCGGAGCCAGGAGAAGGCGCCGCCGCCGCAACGATCGTCCCCAATCCCGATGACGACGGCGGCCCCGAGCACTCGGGCGGGATCACCGCATCGGAAGGGCCGGGGCGGGGGCCCCTGCTGCGCCGCCATCCCCCGTATGCGCGACCAGCAACCCCTCGGACGTGCCGGCCCAACTCACCCTGGCGGGCCGCCTGGTGTAACGCGCCCCCGGCGGGCAGACTGCCACGATGCCCGCGACCGCGCACTACCCGGGCATGGTGGACCCGTCCCACTTCAGTGCCGAACCGATGTCGCTCCTGGAGATCGAATGACCAGCGCCCTTCTCGTGATGGATGTCCAGCGAGCCGTCGTCGACATTGCCGACGACGGCTCGGGGTACCTGCCTCGTCTGCGCAGGGCAATCGACGCCGCCCGGGCTGCGAACGTCCCCGTCATCTACGTAGTCATCGCGTTGCGCCCCGGCTTTCCGGACGTCAGCCCGCGCAACAGGGCTCTCACCGCCGTCGCGCGAGCCGGACTCCATGTCGAGGGCGACGCCGGCACCGAGATCCACCCGGATGTCGCGCCACGGCCGGGTGAGGTGGTGGTCACCAAGAGACGAGCGAGCGCGTTCTCGGGGAGCGACCTCGACGTGGTGCTCAGGGCGCACGGCATCGACAGCCTGGTTCTCACGGGCATCGCCACCAGCGCCGTGGTGCTGCACACCTTGTGCCAGGCCAACGACCTGGACTTCGGCCTCACTGTCCTCGCCGACGCCTGTCTGGACACCGACCCGGAGGTGCACCGGTTCCTCACCGAGAGGCTGTTCCCACAGTGGGCGGACGTCGTCAGCGTCGACGACTGGGTCGACACGATCACACCCCGTCACTGAAGGCTCGGTCAGCACCGCGTTCCGCTGCGGCATGTCATCGGACGGACTGATCCGCGCATCGGGCTCCGGCTCCGGATCCGGCTCCGGCTCCGGTGAGAGATCACGGGCGGCGACACCAAGAAAGTCCGGGCGAATTCCGGGTGTTCGCCTCAAGACAGTGCTCGACCGGGTGCGGTGAATACGGCATTGCGCGGGAGCTTCGCTCAGGACACCCCGCCACCATGCGGGTGTGCACATACGGCTGAGGCGCGACAGTTCCGACCGCGGACCGGGCAACGGGAGTACCGGGTTCCGCCGGCGGGCGGCTGACGCCCGCCGGCCGCCCGGACCGGCGGACCACCTGTGGCCGGGTGCCGGACCGAGCGGTGCCCGCCTCGCCGGACCGGCCTGGGACGATGGGCACATGGACGAGCAAGTGATCCCCATTCTTCGCGTCGAGGACGCTGCGGCGGCGGTCGAGTGGTACGGCCGTCTGGGCTTCACCAAACAGTGGGAACATCGCTTCGAAGCGGGACTGCCCGCGTTCGTCGAGGTCGCCCGGGGCCAGGTCCGGCTGTTCCTGTCGGAACACACGGGCGACGCCCGCCCCGACACGCTGGTGTACATGCGTGTCCACAATGTCGAAGCTGTCGCCGCCGAGTTCGGCGTACACGTGGAGGACGCCCCGTGGGCACGTGAGATCGAGCTTCAGGACCTTGACGGCAACCGCCTGCGGATCGGCACGCCGGCCGAGTGAATTCGCTCAGCAGCCCGCTGCGCCGAGCTGCTCCGGCGGCAGGCCCAAGTAGTCGTTCCATGCCCGGCGGCCGGTGGAGGTCACGGCGAGCGCGCGCGTCGTTCCGATCCTTGTGACCCAGCCGACGGCGAGGGCGTGGCTGCACAGTGCGGCACCCACCGCGCCGCCCAGGTGGGGCCGGCGCTCGGTCCAGTCCAGGCATGCACGCACCGGCGGGCGGCGTGAGCCACTCGGACCCGTGATGCCGACCTCGGCCAGCCAGGACACTCCCCCGCTGGTCAGCCCGGGCTCGGGCCCCCACTCCAGCAGGCCACGCCCGACCATGGCGTCGGTGATCGCCAGCGCGACGGTTCCGGCGAGGTGGTCGTAACACAGTCGCGCACGGGCCAGTGCCTGCTGACGGCCGGAGGCCGACAGTGAACGCGGTCGGGCGGTCCGCTGCGGGGCAAGCGCGGCCAGGCCCTCGATCAGCTCGACCACCCGGTGGTCGGCCACTCGCACATAGCGATGGCGTCCGTGCCGCTCCTCGGCCAGGAGTCCGCCGCTGACGAGCAGGTTGAGATGCGACGTCGCGGTCGAGGGCGCGACCCCGGCATGACGTGCCAGCTCGTTCGCGGTCCATGCCCGGCCGTCGAGCAGGGCCAGGCAGAAGGCCGCCCTGGTCCCGTCGGCCAGCAGCCCGGCCACGGCAGCCAGGTCGACGCCCACGTCCTGACCTGCGCGCTGAGTATCCATGCCGGCAATTGTCGCTGACCTCGGTTCGACGCCCGTCGAAGCGTCCACGCCTTAGCGTCACCAGATGCCCGAGGCGCCCTTGGGCCGGAGGCGCGCCGCCTGCGCTCACACACCGGAGGAACCATGCCCGCGTCCGACCCGCCCGTCAGCGTGCCGCCGTGCCCGGCGCCCCGGACAGATCTCGTGGTCACCGATTCCGCGATGCCTGCGGACATCGCGGTGATCTCCGAAGCACTGGACCGGTTCAACACCGAGAGAACGGGAATCGACGACCGCAGACCGCTCGCCGTGCTGGTCCGTGATCCCGAGACACATCAGGTGATCGGCGGGCTGACCGGGCGCACCTCGCTCGGGCTGTTCTTCGTCGACCTCTTCTTCCTGCCCCCTGGGCTTCGTGGCGGCGGACTGGGTGGGGAGATCCTTCGACAGGCCGAGAACGAGGCCCGCGCCCGCGGCTGCCGCGCGGCCGTGCTCTACACGATCACTTTCCAGGCCCCCGGCTTCTATCGGAAACAGGGCTGGAGGCTCCTGGGAGAGGTTCCCTGCGATCCGCCGGGGGCCGGCCGAGTCTTCATGACAAAGGAACTCGTTGCCGGGACCGGCAGCGTCTGACCGGACAGCGGGGTGGGGCGTCGTCCGGCGCTGCACGAGACGGCGCCCGCCCACCCTGGATACGGGTACGGAAGTTGCGTCTCATCGCCCGACGAGGCGGGTCCACCGGTTTCCGCCGCCGGTACGAGTGTGTCCCAGCAACTGCGCCTGCTCGCTCTTCAGCCGTGTGAACCTGTCGCAGGTGTACTCCTTGAGGTCCCGCCCCGGGAAGGGTATGAGCGACAGGTGCTCTTCGTAGTTGCCCTGGGCCCATCGCGCAGCCGTGATCTCGTAGCCCGCCACGTGGGCGCAGAGCTGGAGGAGGGCCTGGGGCATCTCCTCCTCGATGAGAAGGTCGGCCCTTGTCACCACCACGTCCCGCATGGTCTTGATGTTCGGTATGAAGACGGTGGTGGCCCAGGTGCGCCACTGCGCGAGCTCCTGATCGGTGGGTGGCGTGTCGTGTCGGAACGGGTCACGACCGTCCGGGCGGGCGTACCTCTCGGAGAACGTGTCGTAGGTGCGGCTGTTGGCTTCCATGAGGGCGAACAACGGCCCGTAGAAGTCGCTCAGTTGCTGATTGACGCGCGCGAGTCGGGCCTGCCTCTGCGCAAGGCGCAGACCGTTCAGGTAGGTCGCCAGGTAGCCGATGAACGCCAGCCCGACGGTCAGGATCACTGTAGCCATGACAGGGGATGCTATGGGTCTGCTCGCCGGCCGGGGCAAGGGGATGCGTCTCGGCGACGCGGGGTGCGCGGGTCGGTTCCGGCCGCGTCCGTCGCGGCCCGTACGCCGGACGGTTCCCGGCGATCGGACCGCGACGGCCCCGGACTGCGGTTGCCCGCCGGGGCGGGCCGTGAACACCTGCGGTTCGCGGGTGGTCACGAGGCCGATCACGTGACCAGGCGCAGCCAGGCCGCCGCGAGTGCGGCGTGGCCGGCCGGCGTCGGGTGCACGCCGTCCGCGCTCCAGTGCTCCGGTCCGGTCGTCGCGGCGAGGTCGGCGAACATGGCGTCGGCGGCGAGCAGTTGCGCGCCGTAGGTGCTGGCGAGTCTGCGCACGGCATGGATCTTCGGGTCCAGATCGGTACGCCATTCCTTTCGCTCCTCCTCTCCGATGCGCATGGCACCGGCCTCCACGACGCCGTGAATCGGCAGGAGGAACGGCTCGATGAGGATCAGTTCCGTGCCCGCCTCGGCAAGGGGCGCGAGGAGACGGTCGTAGCCCGCCGCGAATTCCTCCACGGGGATCACGTACCCCTTCGGGTCCAGCGTGTGCCAGCCCATGTCGTTGACCCCGACGAGGATCGACACCACGTCCGGACGCGCGTCGAGTACGTCTGCCTGCCAGCGGGCTTCGAGGTCCATCACCTTGTCGCCGCTGATCCCGGTGTTCAGCCAGGTCACCGGGCGATCGGGATGCCGCAGTCCCCACTCGCCCGCGACGCGCAGCGGGTAGCCGAAACCGAGACCGTCCTCGCTCTCCAGCCGTTGGCAGTCGGTGATCGAATCACCGGTGAACATCATGGTGCTGCCCGGTCGGACAGTGATCGTCATATGCGCTCCTTGGATCCCGGACCCACAGCCGGATGGGCATCCGGCCGGACCTCTCGAAAGGTGCCGGCCCCCACCGACATCCGACCGACAAGCCCCGAAATACCACCGACACCGCGGCGCCGGCCGCTGATCACCCCTGGTCAGAGCGTCGCTCGACCAGGTCGATGGTGGCGGCCACGGGGAGGCCCCAGTCGCCGGGCCCGCAGATCCGGCGGGCGTTCACACTCGTCCCGCACCGGGCTCGGGCCTTCGAGGGGTCCACGGAGCCACTGTTCTTCGACAAGGTCCGTGATGTCGTCGCCATAGTGCCGACGAGGCTCCGACTCAGGTCATTGGGCCGTGTCTCCTGACTGAGCAGTGTCATCAACGACGGTGACACCACAGCGAGTCGCAGCTGATCGTCTCCCGGGCCCGAGCGCTTCGGGGCGAGGGCCGCACTGTGAAGACCCAGCCATGCTTCCAGCAGGGCGCGTTCACCGGCGCAGGGCGGCGGGGCAGAGCGCGTGTGGGGCGTCTTGCTGATGGGCACGTTCCCGGCGGATTTCAGCCGCCGATGGCTCGGGGCCGACGGGCGGGGCCGTTCGGGTCAGGCGGTGTTTCCGGTGACGAAGTCTGCGACGGCGTCCTCCATCTGCTGGAGACCGGGATCTTCGAGGGGGTAGTGGCCGGCGTTGTCGAGCATGACGGTGTCGACAGGGACCTTGGTGATGCGGGAGAGGACGGGCACGCTGAGGTGGTGTGGGGTCCAGCGGTCCTCGGCGGGCTGGGTGAGGAGCACGGGGCAGGCGTCGAAGCAGGGCGGCTCGACGGCGGGGGTGTAGGTGGCGTAGCTGTCGAGGAAACGGACGCTGACCCAGTTGGCGGCCGAGGTGCGGTCCTTCATCAGGACCTTCATGGCGTCCGGGTCGTTGGCGAGCGCCGACATCTTGGACGCGAGGCTCATGGGGTACTTGGCGGAGGCGGCCGGTGTCTTCGCGAGCAGGCCCATGAGGGGGACGCCCGCTCGGGCGGTGAGCTTGTCGTGGGAGGTCTCGTTGCGGACCTGCTGGTTGCGCTGGTCGAGGAAGGTCATGCCGACGATGCCGCGCAGGGTGCCGCGGGGGGCCTTGGCGGCGACGTGGTAGGTGAGCATTCCGCCGGCGCTCAGTCCGTACAGGACGATGGGGCGGTCGTCGCGGGACTGCTCGTGGGCGAGGAAGTCGACGACGAGGTCGACCCAGTCGTCGTAGGAGGGGGTGGTTCCGGGCTTCACCTGGGTGAGGCCGTAGCCGAGGTTGTCCAGGGCCACGGTCTCGAAGCCGCGCTCGGCGAGCGGGGCGCCGAGGATGAGGGACATCTGGCGGCCGTTGGTTCCGACCCCGTGGTGGAGGACGACCTTGGCCTTCGCGTCGGGATTCCGGTAGCGGTCGAGGTGGACGCGGTGGCCGTGCCACTCCCAGAACTCCTCCTCGGGCGCGGTGGCGTCGGTCAGACGCAGCCGCTCGGGCAGGAACTCCTGGAGGTCGCGCCATGCCTGCTGGGCGCGGTAGTACGTGGGGGCAGGGGTGGTGTTCACGAGGGGGGCGCCTTTCGGCAGGGTCCGACCTGTGAGGTCAGGCCGGGGTGGATGTGGAGCGGGTGAGCGCCCCGCGGGTGATCATCTGCACGCCGGCGGCGAGTTCGCCGCGCACGGCGTCGGCGTCGCGCAGGTCGTCCTCCAGGCCCCGGGTGAAGGTGAGCAGGACGGCGGCGGCCTGCCGCGCGGTGTCCGGCACGACCTCCGCCAGGGCTGATGTCAGGAGTACGGCCAGGCCGTCGGTGTAGGTGGTGACCAGGTCGGGCGCCTGGGCGGTGGCCGCAAGAAGCAGCTCGTGGGCATGGGAGGGGCTGTCCTGCCAGAGCCGGATGGCGACCTCCAGCTTCACCGTGAGCACGGCGAGAACCTTCTCCTCGGGCGTGCCCGCCGACTCGGCGGCCGCGCGCGATGCAACGCCTGCCTGCTCCAGCCGGGACCGGACGACCTTGACTATCGCTTCTTCCTTGCTCCCGACGTACTTGTAGACCGTCGGGCGCGACATCTGCGCTTCTTCGACGATGTCGGAGACCGTGGTGCGGCGGTATCCGTTGCGGCAGAAGCAGCGGTAGGCGGCGTCAAGGACGAGCTGGGAGGAGGGAACCTTCGGCATGGCTACAAAATTAACACCCACATCTAAATGTGTAAAGTTTCGAGTGCTCCCCCGGGCTCCGCCGGTTCACCCACGCTCGTCGCCAGGCTGAACTTGCGACTTGGTGGCCGGTTCAAGGCTCTCGGTCGGTCCGGCGAATGCCAGGAACAAGGAACGGGAACGGAGCAGCCAAACGTCGTCGACCTTGAGGAACGCGTCCTCGTAGTGGCCCACTTGTGTGGGGATCCGCGGAGGCTCGAAGCCGTTGGTATGTCCGTCGACGCGGTAGGTCGTGAAGTAGGTGATCGCCGTTGCTGTCGACCCGGATGTGAGGGTCACCAGGATGTTCGTGCACATCCGGCGTGAAAGACGGCCGGCGGGCCGGCCGGCGAAATACGAGCGAAGCGCGTCACGGCCCTGGATCCGGCGGTCTCCCTCAGCCCACTCCCAGACCCCGTCGTCCACGAACAACTCGGCCACCTCACCGGGGTCGCCGAGGTCGAGCCTGTGCACGAACTCGATGATCAGACGCTCGCAGGCTCGCTCGGCGAGCAGGCGGTCCATGGGATCAAATGCTTCAGTGGCAAGCATCCCCAATTCGTATCAACGAGCGAATCGGCATCACAACACCTTTCCGACCCCGCCGGCTCGCGGCCTCGTCCGCGTGGCCCTTGCCTCAGTTCCAGGCCGGCTCGCCCAACGCCGCATCGCTGTTCACCAGGTCGGGACGGGTGGCGATGACACGCTGCGCCGGACGGCGGGCCGGGCTTCCCTGCCGTCGGCTTCGGCCTCGCCGGTCGACTGCGGACATCGGCCGATGCGCCCGCCACAGGAGACTGGGCGGCAGCGGGCCTTACCTGCCATGGCACCAGGGCTGTTGCAGAAATCGGACGGGGTGGCCATTACCCGGGAGGTAATCGTCGAAGGCCTCAGGGCTGGAAAGAATGTGATCTCTCCGCGTCGATGCGCGGTTCCGCAACGGAAGGAACGGCCATGCCCTTGGACACACCCACTACCACGCGCTCCGTGGTGGAGGAGTTGCTGCGTCGGATCGGCGAGGGCGACCCCGATCGCATCGCCGAACTCTATGCCGAGCGGGGCGACTGGAAGCTGGACTGGCCGGAGTCCGAACACGGCCGCGCCGCGACCCCCTGGATCCGGCATCGGCGCACACGCGGCGACGCCGCGGCTCACTATCGCGAACTCGCGGAGCACCATGTGCCCGGGCAGGAGGCAACCGAGGTCGAGCGCATCCTCGTCGATGGCAATGATGCGGTCGTGCTCGGCGAGATCCGCCAAACCGCCCGGCCCACCGGGCGCGCGTATCGTGCGCGGTTCGCGCTGCACCTCACGGTCGAGCACGGTCTGGTCACCCGTCACCATGTCTACGAAGACAGTCTCGCCGTGGCTCAGGCATTCAACGCGGAGAGCGGTGAGGCCCGTTAGTCGCATGGACGGCAAATGATCGCAGCCATTCATTGCCGACTGCTACCGGCCCGGTCACTTCGCAGTGGACGACCGGTTTGCCGTGGCGGGCCGCCCCATCACGGCGCCCCTTGAGCGGGTTGCTTTCGCATTGGCCCGCGTGCCGCTCCCGGAGGACCGCGCCGACCGGCCGCGGTCCTGCCCAACGCATGAACCGCCTCGTCGGCACCGACGGTGGACACCAGCACGGGCGGCACGATTCCGCCGCCGGTCGGCCGGACGACGCCCGTTGCGAGGTTGTCGAACAGGCCCCGCAGATCGTCCGGCCTCCTGCGAGTCCGGTGTGTTCGCCAGGCCGTCGGGCCGACCGGCAGGCCGCACGAGGGCCGCCCCAGGGCCGCTGGATCCCAGGCAGGCCAACTCTTGCCACTGCCACTGCCACTGCCGAGGCCAACGCCGACACCGACGCCCGCAGGTCGCCACCACGGCCGTCACATCTCCTGCCCTCAGCGGAGATTCCCCGTGAGCCAGGCCAGCAGTCGCGGCTTCTCGTCGCAGTCCCCTACACCGTCGGCCGCCAGGTAGTCGCTGTAGCGCACGGTCTTCATCGGCGCGTCACACGCCGGAAGCCGGACCGGTTGCCCCAGGTACCAGCCTGATGCGAATACGGCGACCAGGACGGCGGCAGCCGTCACCCTGCGCGGGGTGATCCATACAAGTCTTGATAGGGACATGACCGGCGAGCCTACCTGGAGGTCGACCGGACGGTTCGGCCGAGGCGGGCGATTCGACGCACACACGGCCGGCTGCTGCGGTTTCTGCCCGGCCGGAGCCGCGTCCGGCAGCACCGCCCATTGTCCGAGCGCAGCGCCAGTGATACATTGATGTCTCAATTAAGACTCACAAGTCTTACTCAACCCTCTGGAGTCTCAATGTCCCGCCCCGCCGTGACCCCGGTCGCAGACCGTGTGCACGCGCGCCGCTGGGTAGTCCTGGCGATCCTCTCCGGCAGCCTGCTGCTGATCGCGATGGACACCACGATCCTCAACGTCGCCTTCCCCTCGCTCGTCGCCGATCTTCAGCCCGGCGCCGTGGAGCAGCTGTGGATCATCGATGTGTACGCGCTCGCCCTGTCCGGACTGCTGGTGACCGCCGGTGCGCTGGGCGACCGGTGGGGTCGCAAGCGACTCCTGCTGGTCGGCTTCGCACTGTTCGCGGCGGCCTCGCTGGGTGCCGTGGCAGCCACCGAGGCGTGGCAGGTGATCGCAGCCCGCGCGCTGCTCGGCGTCGGCGGCGCCGCGATCATGCCCACCACGCTGTCGATCCTGCGGCACGTCTTCACCGACGCCCGCGAGCGGGCGTTCGCCTACGCGGTGTGGGCAGCGGTCATGGGAGGCGGCATGGCGCTTGGCCCCGTCGTGGGAGGGCTACTGGTCGAGGACTACGGCTGGCAGTCGGCCTTCCTGCTCAACGTGCCCATCGCGCTGACCGTCATCGCCCTCGGTGCCTGGTTCCTGCCCGAATCGTTCGCGCCGCGCGCCGGACGCTGGGACTGGACCGGCGTCGCCCAGTCCATCGTCGGCATGATCGCCCTGGCCGCCGGTATCAAGCAGCTCGGCAAGAGCGGGCTCGCCTCGCCCCTGCCCTGGCTGCTGCTGGCGCTCGCAGCCGTCGTCCTGACCCTGTTCGTGCGCCGTCAGCTACGCCTGACCCACCCCCTGCTGCATGTGCGTCTGTTCACCAGCCGTGCCTTCAGCGTCTCGGCCACGGTCCTCTTCCTGGGCATGGTCGCGCTCGGCGCAGTCCTGTTCCTGCTCACGCAGTGGTTCCAGTACGCACAGGGCTACTCTCCTCTCCAGGCGGGACTGCGGGTGCTGCCCGCACCCTTGGCCCTGGTGGTGACCTCCCTGCTCGCCCCGGCACTCATGCGTGCCCTGCCGATCCGTCATGTGATGGCATCCGGCCTGGTCCTGATGGCCACGGGACTGGTCCTGCCCTGGCTGGCCCAGGACGGTGACGATCACCTCGGGTACCCCGTCATGGCGGCCGCCCTCGCCCTCATCGGCTTCGGCGCCGGGCTCGCCACCACGGTGGCTTCGGTCACCCTGATGGCCGCCACACCCAACGAGCACGTCAGTGGCGCGGCCGCGATCGAGGAGACCTGCTACGAGCTCGGCGCTGCCCTCGGGGTGGCCTCGCTCGGTTCCCTGGCCGGCGCCCTGTACCGAAGCAGCCTGCCGGCCTCCGCCCCGGCGGCGGCACACGACTCGGTGGGTGAGGGAGCCCATGCCGCCCAGGAAATCGGTGGCGCCCAGGGTGCCTCGCTCCTGGAACAGGTGGCCCGCGCCTTCACCCACGGCATGACACCGGCCTTCGCCATCGGATCCGCTCTGGCCCTGGTCGCCGCGGCGGCGGCCTGGGCCTGGATCCCCCGTGGCATCCGGCCCACCGAGAACGCGCACTGACCGGTCCGCCGTCCCCCTACCGGCGGCCGGTGCGGTGCCGGAGCTCGGCGTCGACACCGCACTCGGTGAGAACGGCCAGGTCGAGGCGGCGGAGGCGGTCGGGATCCGCAATCACTTCGTACGCCGCGATCCTGTCCTTCTCGACGGTGAAGGTGATCGCGATCAGCAACCGGCCACCCGGAGCCACCACGAGCCCCACCCTGCCGTCGACCAGGGCCGGTTCCGCGAGACGCGACCTGTGCGCGAGGAGTACGGTCCCCTCCGCCACGGCCCGCGCGCCACGGAGCTCGGCGGCCGCGCCGGGGGGCAGCACAGCGGGGTCGCTGCGGCGCACCACGTCGGGTGCGAGCACCGCGAGGATCGCGTCGAGATCACCGGCCCGAGCGGCCGACAGGAATGCGGAGACGACCCGGCGGTGACGGTCGAGTTCATCCGCCGGGACCGCGGGAACGCCCCGCACCTTGTGGCGCGCGCGGCTGGCGAGCTTCTTGGTGGCCACGGGAGTGCGCTCCAGGATGGGCGCGATCTGGCCGAACGGAACGGCGAACATGTCGTGCAGCACGAAGGCAACACGTTCGGCGGGCTCAAGGGCGTCCAGCACGACGAGCAGCGCACGGCTCACCGAGTCGGCCAGCAGAGCGCTGTCCTCCGGCCGGCTGCCCTGAACGGGCTCCGAGATCTGATCGAGCACCTGCTGTTCGGCAAGGTCCTCCCGCCGTGCCGTGCGGGCGCGCAGCATGTCGAGGCAGATGCGGGTCACCACTGTCCGCAACCAGCCGGCCAGATTGTCCACGGCGCCGACGTCTGTCCGGCCCAGACGCAGCCACGCCTCCTGCACGGCGTCCTCGGCTTCGCTCGGTGAGCCGAGCAACCGGTAGGCCACCGCCTGAAGCCGGCCGCGTTGCGCCTCGAAGTGTTCGGCCAGCCCGTCGCACTCGTTCACCGGTCACCTTTCCTCGTCCCGACTCGTCACCACTATGACGAATGCGAGCAGCCCGAGGTGACAGGAGACTCCCATGACGTCCTTGCTGCATCTGGATTCCAGTGCCGATCGCTCCGGTGATTCGGTCAGCAGGGAACTGACCGCGTTGTTCGCCGAGACCTGGCGCGCTGAGCACGGCCGTGCCGGAGACCGTTGTCGCTACCGGGACCTGGCCGCCGATCCGGTCCCACCACTGGATACGGCCTACTGCACGCTGGGGCGGCGACTGGAGCGGAACGGTCTTCCTTCCCCGGCCGACATCGACGCATGGATCCGCAGCCCGGCGGAGGAACGGGAATGGGCACTGACCCGCCCGCTGATCACCGAGCTGCTGGCTGCCGACACCGTCGTGATCGGTGCCCCGATGTACAACTTCTCGGTCTCCGCCCTGCTCAAGGCGTGGATCGACCGGGTTGGACTCCCCGGCGTGTTCACGCACCCGGACACCGGGAAAAGCCTGTTGCACGCCACGAGGGTTGTGGTGATCACAACGCGGGGCGGGTCCTACGGCCCGGGTACTCCGCAGGAGGCGTGGGACTTCCAGACGCCCTACCTCCGGGCCTACTTCGGCAAGCAGGGCGTGGCCGAGGAGAACATCCACTTCGTCAGCGCCGAGCTGACGATGGCCGCAGTGGTGCCGCATCTGGCCCACCAGCAACCGCTGGCGGTGAATTCGCTGGCTTCGGCACGGGAGGAGGTGACCGCCCTGGCCGCCGCCCGCCTCCCGGTGGGCCGGACCACCGTGTGAGCCCGGCTCCGGTCGTACGCGGAACGCGGACGTGAGTGAAGGAGCCGGGCCCGGGGCGACCGGTGATTTCGGCGGTACCGGCGTTGCCGGCGGCCTCCTCTCTGCCGAAGCCGCCGGTCGGATCGTCGATGCCCTGTGGACCGCGGGGGTCAGGACTTGATGTCGGCCACGAGTTCGTCGATGAACGCCTCCCGCTCGGCGAGCGTCGACGGCCGCCCCACGATGCCCGGACGGGTCTGCCACGGCAGGGGGCCGGTCTCGCGGCGGTACTCCACACCGACGGCGTCCAGACGGGCCAGATGGTGGTCCAGGCGGCCGCGGAACTCCTCGTACCGACGCTCGCCGGTGGTCCACAGCGCCTCGGCGACGGCACAGAGCCGGGGGAAGGCGAAGTAGTCGACGGTCCGTGGCGAGTCCATGTGCTCGGTCCAGATGTTGGCCTGGCCGCCCAGGACGTGTTCGCGTTCCGCGTCCGTCAGCTCGGGCGGAACCGGGTCGAATCCGTACGTCGTCTCCACTGTGACGGGCACCGCCACGGGGATCGGCTCGTCGGACCGGTCGGACTGCCGGTAGTCGAGATACACCTGGTCGTCCGGGCACGCGATCACGTACAGGCCCCTGCGGGCCGCGGTGACGGCACCGGTCATGCCGCGCCAGGAGGCGACGACGGATCCGGCCGGCACCTCGTCCTCCAGCAGGTCGTCCCAGCCGAGCAGACGGCGTCCGCGCGATGTGATGTGTGAGCCGAGTTGCCGTACGAACCAGGACCGCAGCTCGTTCTCGTGGCGCAGCCCGCGTTCGCGCATCAACTCCTGGGTGCGCCTGTCCTCGCTCCACTCGGTCGTGGGGCACTCGTCGCCGCCCACTGCGACGACCGGGCCGGGGAAGAGGTCCATGATCTCGTCGAGGACGTCGCGGAAGAAGGCGACGGTCGACTCCTCGGTGTTGAGGACGCGGGGGTTGACGCCCCAACGCGTCCACACTTCCGCCGGTTCGCCGCCGACTCCCAGTTCGGGATAGGCCGCGATCGCGGCCTGGGAGTGCCCGGGTATGTCGACCTCGGGGACGACGGTGATGTGCCGCTGTGCCGCGTATCCGACGATCTCGCGGATGTCGTCCTGGGTGTAGAAGCCGCCGTGCGGCCGTCCGTCCCCCGGCGCCTCGGGCGGCGCGCCGAGCGGGGACTCTCGCCGCCACGCACCTACCTCGGTGAGTCTCGGGTGCCGCAGGATCTCCACCCGCCAGCCCTGGTCGTCGGTGAGGTGCAGATGCAGTGTGTTGAGGCGGTGCATGGCCATCAGATCGAGGAAGCGCAGCACGTCGTGCTTGGGCATGAAGTGGCGTGCCACGTCCAGCATCGTGCCGCGCCAGGCGAACCGCGGCGCGTCCTCGACACGTACGGCGGGCACCGCCCATCGCACCCCGGCCACCTCGTAGCGGCGGTGGACCTCTGCGGGCAGCGACTGCAGCAGGCTCTGGCATCCGTAGAAGGCGCCGGCCCGGTCGCCGCCTTCGACGACGATGCCGTCGGAGCTCACCCGGAGCCGGTACGCCTCCGGGCCGAGGCCCTCGCCCAGCCGCAGGTCTATCGCCTGCTGAGCCTCGGGCGGGTGCGGGAGGAACGGCAGGTCCAGGCCGGTGGAGGGCCGCAGGACCGACTGCAGCCAGCGGGCTGTGGAACGCAGCTCCGGCGCGGCGGTGATCGCGGTGGAGGCGTCGAGAACGAACTCGCCGTTGTCGGTCTGTACTGATGTGGGGCGAGGGAGGAACATCGGGCGGATCATCCTTTCACTGCTCCGGCCGACATGCCGGAGACCAACTTGCGCTGAATGAGGAGGAAGAACACGACCACCGGGAGGGAGAAGATGACCGAACCGGCCATCTGCGCGCTGTAGTCGGTTCCGCTGGCGGGGTTGGTGAAGGATGCCAGCCACACCGGCAGGGTGTACTGGCCCCGGTCCTTCATGAACGTGTAGGCGATCAGGTAGTCGTTCCAGGCGGCGATGAACGCGAAGATGCTCGACGCGATCACGCCCGGCAGCACCAGCGGGAAGAGGATCTTCCAGAGCACCTGCCAGGTCGAGGCTCCGTCGAGGCGGGCGGCCTCCTCGATCTCTACGGGAATGGCCGCGAAGAATCCCCGCATCACCCAGATCGAGAACGGCAGCGCCAGCGCGAGGTAGGCGAGTATCAGCCCGGTGTAAGTGCCCAGCAGCCCGGCCTCGTTGAAGACCAGGAAGGTGGGGATGAGCAGGGCTGTGCCCGGCAGCATCTGTGCCACGAGGATCGCGACCATGACGGTGCGCCGGCCCCGGAACCGGAACCGCGAGACCGCGGCCGCCGCGAACAGGCCGAGCACGACGGCGATGATCACTGTTCCGCCGACCACGAGCAGGCTGTTCCACAGGTTCGTCCAGAACCCCGTCCGGTTGAGCGCGACATCGAAGTTGTGCAGGGTGGGTGAGCCGGGCCAGAAGTGCGGCGTCGCCGTCATCGCCTCGGCGCGGGGCTTGAGCGCGGTGTTGACCATCCAGTAGACGGGGAAGATCCACACGAGACAGAACACGATCGCGATGCTGTTGCTGAGCAGCCGGCCCCGGGTCGCGATGGAACGGGTGCCGCGTGTGCGGAGCTTGGTCACAGGTCCTCCCCGGAACGCAGCAGGCGTCGGATGTACAGGGCGGTGACGGCAAGCAGCATGATGGTCGTGATGACGGACAGCGCCGCGCCCTGGCCGACCCGGAATGCCACGAAGGCGGTCTTGTAGGCGAAGACGCCCAGTGTGGTCGTCGCGGAGTCGGGCCCCCCGGCCGAGATGAGCCAGATCTGGTTGAAGACGTTGAAGTCCCAGATCACCGACATCAGGGTGACCAGTGTGAGTGTCGGGCGCAGGAACGGGAGGGTGACCGACCACCACAGGCGCCATTCACCGGCCCCGTCGAGCCGGGCGGCCTCCTGCAACTCTCCCGGCATCTGGCTCAGGGCCGCGTACAGCGTGAGCGCGATGAAGGGTACGGCCTGCCAGACGATGAGCAGCCAGATGGACAGATAGGCAAGGGGCGCGCTGTTGGACCAGTCGGTGTTGGTCATGTCGCCGAACAGGCCGGTCTGGGTGAGCAGCCAGTTGACCACTCCGTAGCCGGGCTGGAAGAGCCATTTCCATACGAGGGACGAAGCGACTGTCGGCATCGCCCAGGCCAGGATGAGGACGACGGTGACGGTCATGCGCATGGCCGTGCCCAGCCGGGTGAGGAGTTGGGCGACGCCTGCTCCCACGGCGACGCTTCCCGCCACCATCGCGGCGGTGAACACAACGGTCCGGATCAGGGCGTCCCAGAACTCCGGCTGCGACAGGAGGTCGGTGTACTGGCGGGTGCCGACGACATCGAACGCACCGGTGAACAGGGAGCGTTGGTCGTAGTCGGTGAACGACGCGTAGACGAGGAAGGCGATCGGTGCGACGGTGACGGCCAGCATCACCAGCCCGGCGGGGGTCAGCAGCCACCACGCGACCCACGGTCCGCGGTGCCGTGCGGCCGCGGCGCGGGTTCCGGCACCGGCGCGGCGCCGCGGCAGCGCATCGGCGGCGGGCCCGGGTGTGGAGTCCGGAAGGGACACCTTCGGGTTGCCTGCCGTCTTCGGGTTGCCGCGGACGGGCTGGTCAGTGCTGGGCATTGAGTACCTTGCCCACCGTCTTGTCGAAGGTTTCGGCGGCCTGCTCCGGGCTACCGGTGCCGGAGGCGATGGAGGAGAACACCTTGTCGATGTCCTTGTTGCCCTCCACTGCCGCCCAGTCGGCGGCGGCCGGGGTGGCCTTGGATCGCAGAGCCGCGTCGAAGAACCCCCGGAACAGGGGGTCGGCCTCGCCTCGGGCGGCCTTCACCGCGCCCGTGCTGTTCGGGATCCACCCGTCGTGGCCGGCGACCCACTGCTTCTGTACGGAGGGTGCGGTCGCGATCTTCACCCACTGCAGGGCGAGGTCCGAGTTGGCGCTCTTCGCAGCGATGCCCCAGTCGGATCCGCCGAGCATCACGGGCTGGGACTTGCCGGACCTGCCCGGGAACGGGAAAGTCCCGAGGTCGGATTCCTTGAAGGCGGGGTTGGCCTTCTTGATGAGAGCGATCGTGGCGTTGGTGGCGCTCATCGCCGCCGCCTTGCCGTCCGCGAAGACCCGGGTCTGGTCGGGGTTGAGCGTGTCGATGGTACGGGTGGACGGTGCGGAGAACTCGTTCTGGAACTGCTTGTACTCGTTCAGGCCGCGCTGAGCCGCCTCGGAGCCGAGCGACCCCTTCCAGTCGGAGCCCTGCTTCGCCGCGATGTCGCCGCCCGCGTCCCACACGAACTGCACACCGGTGTGCCAGTAACGGCCCGGCAGGTAGAAGGGGGAGAAGTCGGGGGCGCTGTTGGCCGCGCGTATCTTGCGCAGGGCAGCGGTCAGTTCGTCGAAGGTGGCGGGGGCGGACTTCACGCCCGCCCGGTCCCAGATCTTCTTGTTGTAGATCACCGCGCGGGCGCCCGCGAACGAGGGCACGGCGTACAGCCGGCCGTCCACCGTCGCGGGCTCTTCGAGACCTGCCAGCCAGGACTGCCCCTGCTTGAGATCCTTGGTGTACGGGGTGAGGTCCATCAGCCCTCCGCTGGCGGCGAAGCTCGCCACCTGCGTGTTGCCTATGTCGATGACGTCCGGCGGGGTCGAGGTCGCGAGCGCCGTGGTGATCTTGGTGGTGATGCCGTCCCAGTTCTGGACCTCCACCTTCACCTTGGCGCCGGTCTGCTGGGCGAACTGTTCGTTCATCGCCTTGAGCGTGGCGTCGGAGTAGTCGCCGTCCATCACCCACACGGTCAGGGTCTTGCCCTCCCCCTTGACCACGGGGACCGCCCGGGGCTTCGTATCGCCACCCGAACCTCGTCCCGCGGACCCCGAACAGGCGCTCGCGCCGAGGGCCGCGGTCAGGGTGACGGCCACAAGTGCGCTGTACCGCTTGCCTTTATGCGTCATGGAAACTCCTGGGGAGATGGCCCTGGGGAACGGGCCCCGAGAAGGGCGGGTTCCGAGAGGGCAGGTTCTGAGAAGGGCAGGTTCAGAAGGGCGTGCTCTGAGGAGAACAGGCTCGGGGAGGAACTGGCTCCGGATCGCAGGCTCCGGAAGGACGGCGTTCCGGGAGAAGGGCGTTCCGGGAGGGACAGCGGGTGCGGGGCCGGCAGCCGGTCAGAGGTTCGTGTCTCACCACACGCCGAGCTCGCCCGAGAGGACGATGCTGGCTCCGCCGAGCAGGATGAGGTCCGGGTCGCCCGCGAGTGACCGCATCGCCAGTGAGGCGCTGATGGGCGCGTATGTGCGTGCCCGGACCACCGCGGCCGCGGAGTCGAGGAAGGGGCCCTCCACGAGATCCGGCGGGCCCAGCAGCGCGATCTCGTTGAGGTTGAGCACACTGCTGATCGGGGCGAGTACGGTGCCCAGCGCCCGGCCCGCGTCGGCGAGTACGCCGTCGTGTTCGGACGGGTCGCGGCCGGCCAGGCGCTTGCGCAGTTCGGCCGCGTCGATCAGTGGTTCCAGGCATCCGCGATGTCCGCAGATGCACGGATCGCCGTCCTCGTCGACGGTCACGTGCCCGATCTCGCCGGCGGCGAACTGCTCGCCCTCGACGAGTTCGCCGCCCACGATCAGGCCCGCACCCACACCGTGCTCGATGGTGATGACCATGAGGTTCTGTGTCTTGGCGTTCCGGAAGCGCAGTACGGCGAGCGCGGCGATGTTCACGTCGTTGCCGACGTAGGCCGGCACACCGAAGCGTTCGGAGAGCTGGGTGGCGAGCGGCAGTTCGCTCCAGCCGAGATGGGCGGCGTGATGGATGACTCCGGCGTCGCCGACGATGCCGGGCGAGCCGACCCCGATGCCGAGTATGCGACGTGGTGCGAGGTCCACCAGCTCGCCGACGAGCTCGTGGACCAGGCCGATGGCACGTTCGCCGACGATGTCCCCGTACTGGACGCGGGCACGATGCACCACCTCGCCCCGGAGGTTGAGGACCGCGCCGCTGAAGTGTTCGCTGCCGGACAGGTCCAGGGCGAGGATGTGGGCGGCGTCGTCGTCGATCCGCATCACGCTCGCCGGCTTGCCCAGTCGGCTGTCCTTGCGGGGGCCGGTGTCGACGACGAGCCCGTCGCCTTCGAGGTCGGCGATGAGCGCGGACACCGTGGGGGCCGTGAGACCCAGGGTCCGCGCCATCTCCGATCTGCTCATCGCGCCCTGGTGGTACAGCGTCGCCAGGACCAGCGCGCGGTTGTGGACCCTGCTGTCCAGCGTGCTCGCCTTGGTCCGCTCGGGCGGCTGCCGACGCGCGGACACCCGCGCCAGCCCGCGCTCGGCGCGGCGGCGGGGGTCGGTGGACGGCAGGAACGGCTCGGACACAGAGTTCGCCTCCGGGTAAGTAAAGACCCTTTAATTAAAGGACTTTGGATATGTTCGGGGTGAGGGGCCCCGCCGTCAAGAGATCGGCGCGAACAAAATCCGTACCACTCATATCCGACCATCGGGCCATTAGGCCGCGAACCAGTCATCTCTGAACGATTCGCCAGTTGAGTGTTTGACTGAGCGCGGTTATGTTCAACCACCTTCGGAACGCCGTGAGTTGGCGTTCGCTTTCTGTGTGATTCGGAGGTGTGGTGTGTCTCGTGCAGGGAACAGATGCGCGTTGATCATGGTGACGGCCCTGACCGCCGCGACGGCTCTGGCCGCTACCGGGACGGCATCGGCGACGTCCGCGGCATCCCGGACGTCGGCGGCCGGACGTGACGTGACGGTGATGACGTTCAACATTCACCATGGTGCGGATCCGGACGATGTACTGAATCTGGATCACGTAGCCCAGGCGGTACGGCGGTCGGACGCAGATGTGATCGGCCTGCAGGAGGTGGACCGGCACTTCGGCTCGCGCAGCGACTTCGTCGATCAGGCGGAGTGGCTCGCGAATCGGCTGGGCCTGCACCTGGCCTACGGCACGAACCTGGACCTGGATCCGGAGAAGCCGGGCGACCAGCGACGCCGGTACGGAACAGCGGTCCTCTCACGCTTCCCGATCGTGAACACCCGCAATACGCCCCTTCCCCGTTCGGAGACGGGCGAGCAGCGGGGACTGCTGGAGGCCGATCTCATGGTCCGGGGCAAGAAGATGCGTTTCCTGAACACGCATCTGGAGGACACCTCGCAGGCCGAGCGGCGGACGCAGGTGGCGGCGATCAACGCGATCGTGAACGGCTCCCGCCTTCCCACCGTGCTGGTGGGCGACCTCAACGCGACGCCGGACAGCGACGAGATCGCCTCGGTGACGAAGCGGCTGACCGACACCTGGCCGACCGCGGGGAAGGGAAACGGATTCACGTACGACTCGGTGAATCCGCGGGAGCGGATCGACTACGTGTTCGCCTCGTCGGGCGTCGAGGCGCGACGGGCCCGGGTGCTGGACGTGACGGTCTCCGACCACCGGCCGCTGCGGGTCGAAATCAGCATCCGGTAACACGGGCCGACGTGCCACCGCGGCACAGCAGGACCACCGGGAGGCCGCCCGGCTCGCCGGCCTCCCGGACCGTGCCCGGCTCGTCCGACGTCCTGCGGCCGCTCACCGGCCCGCACCACCTTCGTGTCCGGGTCGAGCCGGGCCGCTCCGGGCGTATCCGGACCGTTCCGGGCGTAGCCGGGCATGAGCCAAGCCGGGCCGAGCACTGAGCCGGGCGGAGAGAAGCGACTCATCCGCTTCCCGTCCCGCCCTCGTCCGAGCCGCCGCCTCGCGGCGCTCCGCAGCTCCACAACAGCGCACCGGGCAGGCAACGCCGCGCCCCTGCGAACCGAAACCCACGCCCGGACGGCCGACTCCGACCGCGTCGGGCAAGCAACCGAGGAAAGCGGAGACAGATGACCATACCCATGCCACGCCGCTCCGAGACCGTACGCGCGGCAGGCGCAGCGCTCGTCGCCGTCGCACTGGCCGCATCCACAGCACCGGCCGCTTCCGCGTCCGCGCCGACCACCGTCCGGGGCGACTCCGGACAGGTTCAGTACGTCGACTGCGGGGCCGCGTCCGGAAAGGAGAACGGCTCGCGCAACAAGCCCTGGAGGACACTCGATCAGGTCAACCGCCTGAACTTGAAGACCGGCAGTTCGATCCTCCTCAGGCGCGGCAGTCGCTGCACCGGCACCCTCGCGCCGAACGGCTCCGGCCGGGAGGGCGCGCCGATGGAGATCGGGGCGTACGGCAGCGGCGCCAAGCCCGTCATCGATGGCGGTGGGAACGCCGAGACGCTGTTGTTGAAGAACACCCAGTGGGTCGAGGCGAAGGACCTGGAGATCACCAACTCCGGGAATCCCGGCCGCAACAAGCGTGGCGTGCGGGTCCAGCTGGAGGACTTCGGGACCGGGACGCACTACCGGCTCACCGGCCTCGACATCCACGACATCCGTGGTGACGACACCAAGGGCACCGAGGGCTCAGCCGGCATCCTCTTCTCCGTCACGGGCTCGAAGAAGCCGACCAGGTTCGACGACGTGGTCGTCTCCGGCAACACCGTCCGCACCGTCGACCGCGAGGGGATCTACTTCGCCTCCACGTGGAACAACCGCCCGGTGCACGGGGACTACGACCCCGACGGACCCGCGTACCTGCCCTCCACCCGCGTCGTGGTACGCGGCAATACCCTCAAGGACCTCGGCGGAGACGGCATCGTCATCACCGCCACCGACAAGACCCTCGTCGAACACAACCGCCTCGACGGCTTCCAGCGCCGCTCGGCCGGCTACAACGCGGGCATGTGGCCGTGGAACGCCGACCACACCCTCTTCCAGTACAACGAGGTCTCCGGCGGTGAGACCACCCGCGACGGCATGGCCTACGACATCGACGAGGGCACGTTCGGCACCGTCTTCCAGTACAACACCAGCCACGACAACGCCGGCGGCTTCTTCCTCGTCTGCACCGCCACCGGCACACTCGGCGACGCCGTCATCCGCTACAACATCAGCCGCAACGACCACTACCGCGGCATCGAGACCTGCTCCGGCTCCTTCGACGCCGTCCGCGCCCACAACAACACCATCTACATCGGCCAGGGCATCAGCCAGACCGTCATCAACGAGAACACCACCAGCAAACACGACATCACCTTCACCAACAACATCGTCGTCAAAGAAGGCACCGGCAACGCCGCCTTCAACCTCAGGAGCAACGCCGTCGCCCTCTCCCACAACACCCTCACCAACATCCAGAACACCCCCGACAACCCCGACGGCACCACCGCCGACCCCCGGCTCACCGACCCCACCGGCGCACTCCCCGACGGACTGCGCCTGCACACCGGATCCCCCGCCCTGCGCGCGGGCACTCCCGTCCCGGGCTCCCCGCGCCGGGACCTGTACGGAAACCCGGTCGGCAATCCGCCCAACACCGGCGCGTACCAGGGCCGCGGTGTCGCCGGGCCGCTGCGGCCGACGGCCACGGCCGACGCCGGCAACGCCTCGTAGCAGCCACAGCCGGGCGGCCCTCCCGCAAGGACCGTCGGAGGGCGGCCCGGCCGAACGGTAGGGTCTCCCCAGACTTCCCCCACCGAGATCAGCTCGGCGCAGAACAGGAGCGGCGTGTGAAGCGGCCGACCATGGCGGACATCGCACGCCGCGCCGGCGTTTCCAAGGTGGCGGTCTCGTACGCGCTCAATGATCTGCCGGGCGTCTCCGAGACCACTCGCGCATCGATCAAGAACATCGCCGAGGAGCTGGGCTGGCGCCCCAACAGCGCCGCCCGCGCCCTCACCGGCGGTCGGGCGCAGGCAGTCGGCCTCGCCGTGCGGCGCCCCGCCCGGACACTGGGCGTCGAACCGTTCTTCATGGAGTTCATCAGCGGGGTGGAGAGCGTCCTCGTCGAGCGGTCGTACGCGCTGATGCTGCAGATGGTCGACTCGCAGGAGAGCGAGATCGAACTGTGTCGCCGCTGGTGGGGCGAGAGGCGCATCGACGGCATTCTCCTGATGGACCTTCAGACCGATGACCCCCGCCCGCCCGCCGTCGAGGCGCTCGGCCTGCCCGCGGTCGCCATCGGACCGCCTCATGTGACTGGCGGGCTCCCCGCGATCTGGTCGGACGACGGTGAGAGCGTCCATGAGATCGTCCGCTACCTGGCGGCACTCGGCCATCACCGGATCGCCCGTGTGGCCGGGCCCGCAGGTCTGGCGCACACGGCGGTGCGGGACGCGGCGCTGAGCAGGGCATGCCAGGAGGCCGGGATCCCGGAGGCGACCGTGATCCACACCGACTACACGGGCGACGAGGGCGCCCGCGCGGCGCGGAGCCTGATGATCTCGCCCCGGCGCCCCACGGCGATCGTCTTCGACAACGACATCATGGCCGTCGCGGCACTCTCCGTGGCCCAGGAACTGGATCTCTCCGTTCCAGCCGACCTCTCGATCGTGGCGTGGGACGAATCGCCACTCACCCAGGTCGTCCGCCCCGCGCTCTCGGTGCTCACCCGCGACATCCCGGCCTACGGCGCCCGCGCGGCGAGCGCGCTCCTGTCCCTCGTCGCGGGTGAGCCGGCAAAGGACATCCGCATGGAATGCGCCGGCTTCGTCCCGCGAGGCAGTACCGGCCCGCCGTCGCCGGGCGGCGTCCCGCACTCGCGCTGAGCAGAGATCCGTCGCACCTGGCCGAGGCCCTATGCCAGCAGGAGCTGAACCGGTAAAGTTCAGATCCGCGGCCGCTGCCCGGCGTCGATGCCCTCGCACCAAAATCAGCACAAGTCAGGCTCGTGCGGCCGCCGTTGCCGACCGTGCGTGAGCCGACCGCAGCTTGATCGGTTCATGGACGGTGCGGCGAGCGCCTGACCGGTCCGCCGCCCCCGAACCCCGTGTGTGCCGCACGGACCGGACACTTCACCAAACCCCGTAAACGCATCCGTCAGCTGCCAGGCGATTGGAGCCGTACACCATGAAGGACGTCACCCAGCTGAGCGAGGGCTGGAGCCTGCGCCACGAGGACGCTCTGCTGCCCGCCGAAGTCCCCGGCTGCGTCCACACCGATCTGCTCACCGCCCAGGTCATTCCCGACCCCTTCATCGGCCGCAACGAGACCGAGATCGCCTGGGTGGGACGGCGGGACTGGTCGTACGTGACCGAGCTGCACCACGGCAACGAGCACGAGCGGACCGATCTGGTCTTCGACGGACTCGACACCGCCGCCGACGTCGTCCTCGCCGGCGAGAGTCTCGGCACCACGCGCAACATGCACCGGGTTCACCGCTTCGACGTCACAGGACGTACCGGGCAGCTCGAAGTGCGATTCGATTCGGCCTACGCCGAAGCGGACCGCATCCGCGCCCTGACCGCGGAGCGCCCGAACGCCTACCCGGAGCCCTTCCAGTACATCCGAAAGATGGCCTGCAGTTTCGGATGGGACTGGGGCCCCACCGTCGTGACCGCCGGCATGTGGCGGCCGGTACGCCTCGAACACTGGTCCACCGCTCGCCTCGCCGACGTCCGCCCCCTCGTCTCGGTCGACGGCACCACCGGCCGCGTCGAACTCCGGGTGCGCACGGAACGCACCGCGAACGGCGCCGGCCGACAGCTGACGCTGCGCGCCTCCGTCGCCGGTGCCGGTGCCGGTACGGAGGTCGCCTTCGAGGGCGACGAAGCAGTGCTGGTCCTGGACGTCGACGAGCCGGCGCTCTGGTGGCCGCGGGGATACGGCGAACAGCCGCTGTACGACCTCGATGTGACGCTGCTCGACGAGCGAGGTGACCGGCTCGACGCCTGGACGCGCCGCATCGGCTTCCGCACGGTCGAGATCGACCGTTCCTCGGACGCCCGGGGCACCGGGTTCACCTTCGTCGTCAACGGCGTACGGATCTTCGCGCGCGGGGTCAACTGGATCCCCGACGACGTCCTGCCCTCCCGGGTCACGCCCGAGCGCTACCGCACACGACTGACCCAGGCCGCCGAGGCCAATGTCGACCTGGTCCGGGTCTGGGGCGGGGGCATCTACGAGGATCACGCGTTCTACGACGTGTGCGACGAGTTGGGGCTCATGGTCTGGCAGGACTTCCTCTTCGCCTGCGCCGCCTATCCGGAGGAGCAGCCGCTACGCGGAGAGGTCGAGGCCGAGGCCCGTGACAACGTTATCCGCCTGATGCCGCACGCGAGTCTGGTGCTGTGGAACGGCAACAACGAGAACCTCTGGGGGTTCCGGGACTGGGACTGGGAGCAGCCGCTGGCCGGCAATTCCTGGGGCGAGGGCTACTACCTCGGCATGCTGCCCCGGATCGTCGCCGAGCTCGACCCGACCCGCCCGTACACGGCGGGCAGCCCGTGGTCCGGCTCGTGGGAGCACCATCCCAACGATCCCCGGCACGGCACTCACCACTCGTGGGAAGTGTGGAACCGTCAGGACTATGCCGAGTACCGGGCGGACGTACCCCGTTTCTGCGCGGAGTTCGGCTGGCAGGCTCCCCCCTCCCTCGCGACGCTCCACCGTGCCCTGCCCGGCGAACGGCTCGCCCCCGACTCCCCCGGCATGACGCACCACCAGAAGGCGGAGGGCGACTTCGACCGGTGGCACTATCTGGCGCAGGTCGTCCAGGCGCGCGCCGTCGCCGCCGGAATCGAGCACTGGAGGGCGAACTGGCCGGTGTGCGCCGGCACCGTGGTCTGGCAGCTCAACGACTGCTGGCCGGTCAGCTCGTGGGCGGCCATCGACGGCGACGGCCGATTCAAGCCGCTTTACCACGAATTGCGACGGCTCTACGCGGACCGGCTGCTCTCCCTCGTGCCCACCGATGACGGCCCCGTGCTGGCCCTCGACAACCAGTCCGGCTCCGCCTGGCGGGCGACGGTCGTCCTGCGCCGACTCGACACGCAGGGATCCGTGCTGCACGAGGCGTCCTTGGACCTGGAGGCGGGCCCGCGATCGGTCACCCGGCTGACGGTGCCGGGCCCTCTGCTGCCGGCGGACTCCACCGGGCAGTTCCTCGTGGCCGATGCCGACGGACTTCGGGCGGTGCATTTCTCCGTGCTCGACAAGGAGTTCGCCTACCCGGCTCCGCGGTACGACGTGCGCCTCGATGCCCGGTCCGGAACCGACGCCGTCGACGTCGTCGTCACGGCCCGCACTCTGGTCCGCGATCTGCTGCTGCAGCCCGACCGTCTGGCGCCCGACGCCGTGGCGGACCGGGGCTTGATCACGCTGCTCCCCGGCGAGGAGGCACGGATCACCGTAGGGGGCTGGACCGCCCCCGACGTCGCCGCCGCACGCGAGGCCCTGTTCAGCGTGGGCGCCTCGTGAGGACCCCCGCCGTCCGGGTCGCGAAGGTACGTACCGGGCCGAGCGTCCTCTGAGCCGGCCCCGGTTGCCGGATGTCGGCCGGCACCGCCCTCCGGCATTCCTTCGGCACTGTCGGGTAAGCCTCCTGACGTGATCGCAGGCAATGCCACGGTGCTGGTCGACATCCGGAAGTACGACGGAAGCCTGAGTGCGCGGTGGACCACTGACCGACTCGGTGAGGACGAGCACGGCGTGTGGTTGGGCACGGCTCGGGGTGTCCCCGTCAGTTCGGACACGGGCGGCTGGACGAGCCGGTTCCGCTACGTGATGCTGGTCCCGCGCGGTGAGTGGTGGACGGCCACGTTCTGCGCGGCGCCGGGCCCGGAGATGTACTGCGACGTGTGCACGGCACCCGAGTGGGACGCGGACGGGACGGTCCTGCGCATGGTGGACCTCGATCTCGACGTCGTCCGGGACCGTGGCGGGGAATCCCGTATCGAGGACGAGGACGAGTTCGCCGAACACCAAGTGAGCCATGGCTTTCCCGAGAGCGTTGCCGGCAAGGCGCGACAGACCTGCCAGTGGTTGATGGAGGCGAGCCGTCGCGGGCGCGACGGCATCGAACCCTTCTCGTCGGTGTACCGCTGCTGGCTCGACCTCGTGCGGTAGTTCCGGGAACGGCTTCGGCACGACGGCACCGGGCCCAGCGCACAGGAGATGTCCACGCGTGCCACCGTTGACCGGTGGCGGCGTCGGCAGACTCCCTCGCGCCGTGGGACGGCCGGGCTGCGGTCAGTCCGACCCGGTGCCCGGTCGCGCCCGGTCCCGCTCGGTCACGAACCGGTGCCGCCGTGCTCGGCGGGCAGGAGCCTCGTGCCCGGGACGAGGGCCGTCGCACGCACTCGGGGGTGTGCCCGTAGCCACTCCACGAGCGGAAGGACATCATTCGCGGGCGCGTAGAGACGGAGCAGAGTTCCGTTGTCCTCACGGCGCGGCCTCCCCGCCACACGGTAGGCACCCATCTGCCGGGCGAGCCGCAGGTGCGGCCCGTTGGTCACCTCGACCCCGACCACGTCGGACCAGGGCACCTCCACCGTTCCGAGCCAGTTCGAACGCACCACGTCCGGCGTCAGCTCGACTGCCGGCTTCCGTGGTCGGGCCACGGCCCGCGCGCCGGCCGCTCCGAGTCCGGCAGCGATCAGCAGGACCAGGCCACCGGCGAGCACGACGACCGGACGGTAGGCCGCCGTCGCACCGGAGCGGCCGGCGAGCTCAATGTAATCCTGGCCCCACCGGGCCACCGCGCCGACGCAGGCGATGACACCGGCAACCGCTGCCAACACCAGGGGCACGGTCAGCAGGGCGGCCCGCTGCCGGCTCTGCCGCAGTTCCGCGGAATCCTGCGGCGCGTAGGCCAAGCCCGACGGCCTCGCCCGCCACCGGTTCGACAGTGGTGGCGGATGCGGGACTTCAGTCATGCCCGGAGTCTACTGTTCCGACCGACCCGTGCCGCAATCATGTTCGACCTGGCGGGGTCGCGAGCCGTCGAAGTCCCAGGGAAGTACCGGGGGCGAACGCCGGGCCGCATCGCAGGAGTGGCGCCTCCCCGTTGCTCTGTGTGCGACCTTGTCGGGGTCGGCCACCGCGGTCGCGGCTCGTGTCAGGATGTGCGGCATGTCTGATCGCGCGCGGAGCTTCGGAGCGATGGCGGAGGCCTACGAGCAGTTCCGGCCGGGGTATCCCGTGGAACTCTTCGATGTGGTGATGGCGTACGCGGGTCGTCCGGTCCGGTCTGCCCTTGAGATCGGCGCCGGAACGGGCAAGGCCACCCGTGTGTTCGCGCAACAGGGCGTCGCGGTCACCGCGACCGAGCCTGACCAGGCCATGCTCGACAAGCTGCGCGAGCACGTTCCGGCGGGCGTCAGGACGGTGCGGGCCGCTTTCGAGGACTTGCGGCCGGGCGAGGAGTACGGGCTTGTCTATGCGGCGGCGGCGCTGCACTGGACGGCTCCGGAGGGCCGATGGGCCCGTATGGCCGCGCTGCTGGAGCCGGGTGGTGTGTTCGCCTCGTTCGGAGGGCCGATCCAACTGGCCGACCCCGCCGTGAAGGAGGCGGTGCGCGCAGCACGAGCACCGTTTTTGGAGAGTGACGAGATCCCGCCCCCGGACGGGACGCCTCCCGAGTGTGAAATGCAGTGGCCGGGTACGGAGCTCCAGCGGTCCGAGTGGTTCACCGATGTCCAACAGCACGTGATCGAACGACGCTTGACGCTGAGCGCTCGTGAATACGTCGGCCAGCTCTCGACCATCTCCGCCTACCTCGTCCTGCCGCCCGTCGAGCGGAAGCAGACGTTCGACCAGATCGTGCGGGTTCTGCCTCGGACCGTCGAGATCGCCGCCGATGTCACTGTTCATCTCGCGCGTAGACGCCACGAGCGGTAGTGCCCCGGCAGCCGGACCGCTGCCTCCGCGAACGGTCGTCCCGCACGGTCGCGCAGCAGTGCGGTTTGCCGGTCGGGACAGGCGGGCGGCCGGCTCCGGTCGTCGGTGGCCCTGCGACGGCAGCGGCACGTCGGCGTGCGGCATGGAGTTCAACTGGACTGCGGCCGGGCGGCGGAGGCCGCCGCGGCGGCGATGGCCAGCGCGTCGCGTGCAGGGTGGTCGAGAAGGTCCTGAAGGTCCGTGCTGGTGGTGCCGAGGAATCCATGGCGGACACTCGTGGCGATGGAGGAGAGCATGGGCGGCTGGAACGGCAGGAGCCCAGGGGTGTCCAGGAGCCTGCGCCGGTACTCCGCCAACCCGATGGTGTGGTGGCTCGTTCCCAGGTGACCGGCAACGGACGCCGCTGTGATCGGTACGCCGACGAGGTCGTAGACACGTCCGGCGTGACGCTCCGGATCGACTGCCACGATCGCCGCCGCATCGGCCAGGTCCGCACGGGCCACGGCTGCCAGTGCGCCCGTGCCGAACGCAGACTCCAGCGTATCGCCGTCCCAGGTCATCAAGGCGCCGAAGAGTTCGGCGTACAGGCCGTTGCGCAGGATCGTCCAGCTCGGCCCGCCGGCTGTGACGAGCTGTTCGGTGGCGCGATGGGCGAGCGCGAAGCCGAGGTGGTCGCCGGCGCCGGTCAGGCTCGTGTAGACGATGTGCTGGACGCCGTCGCGGACGGCGGCTTCGACAACTGCCGCGTGCCGCCGGATCACCCGGTCGTCCTCCGCGTAGCCCGCGGAGACCAGCACGAGGGTGGTGACACCGGCCAGGTCGAGGCCGGACGGGTTGTCGAAGTCCAGCAGCCGCGTCGCGTCGCCGGGCGTTCGGCTGCTGCCGGCCGCGTCCGCCTCGCGGGCGTGCAGAGCGGCGAGAGTGAGTGCGCCGAGGTTTCCGTTCGCGCCGGTCACCAGGATCATGGGTCGCCGTCTCCTTCGTGGTTCTCTTCAGTAACTACGATGGGATCCTGACCCGTCCGCCCATCGGCCACAAGAAGGCAGTTCGATGTCACTCACGCACACGGAGTAACCCCCGAGCCCGCTGAACTCGACCCCTGCGGGCAGAAGGACCACCCCGACTGCGGCATCCGGGATGTACTGGACCGGGTCGGCGACAAGTGGTCGGTCCTCGTGATCGTGGAGCTCGCCGGCGGACCGCGCCGCTTCCGGGAACTGCAACGTGCCATCGAGGGCATCTCTCAGCGCATGCTCACGCTCACCGTGCGCAGGCTGGAGCGTGACGGGCTCGTCCTGCGGACGGTGTACCCCACCGTTCCGTCCCAGGTCGACTACCGCCTCACCGAGACCGGCGCGAGCCTGACCCACCTCGTCAAGGCGCTCGCCGAGTGGTCCTTGGCACATCGAGCAGGTATCGCCGAAGCCCGGCACGACTACGACCGGAAGCATCCCGGCCACGACGTGCGTTGACCGGACAGTCCTGGTCCACGCCCGGACACCCGTGGCCGCCGGTCTTCTGACGGCCCGAGACCGCACGGCCCGTTGGTGCGGGGGCGTCGCACTCAAAGGCTCAGCACTACGGCAGCTCCGATGCCGCCCACGAACAGTGCGAATGCGGCCTCCGGCCAGCCGCCCCGCCCCCAGCGGAATGCTCTGTCGAGGGCGTACCGCCCGGGCCCGATGGCGGCGACGGCCAGGGCCACCACCGCGATGCACACGTTGAACTCGACGCCGCCCTGCGATTCCCACAGGCCGTGTGCCGCGGTTACGGTCGCCATGGCGTTGATCATCACACCGATCAGGGCAGCCGACGCCAGTGGCGTGAAAAGCCCCAGGGCCAGCCCCAGGCCGCCCAGAAACTCCGATCCGCCGCCCATGACGGCATAGAGCACTCCGGGGCGGTATCCCAGAGCGGCGAAGCCCCTGCCCGTTGCGTCGAGGCCGTCGCCACCGAGTATTCCGAAGAGCTTTTGGGATCCGTGCCCGGCCATGAGAAGACCGAAGGTCATCCTGACGAGCAGCAGCCCGCAGTCACCGGCGGATACCGAAGTCTTCTCCGGAACGCGGGCCCCCGACTCGGGCGGCGCACGCAGTTTCTCATCGATGAACTTCATCGGATTCTCCAAAATCGTATGGCCTCTCCATCCTCACCCCTCCTCCCGGGCGGTCTCGACCCCGCAGCGGTGGGGTGCGCGCGGTATCAGCAGGTACGAGGAGGCATGACCGCCACGGATGCGGGCCCCGGGCGTCCCACGCCGGAAGTCGCACCAGACGTCCGGCAACGTGGGGAGACCGGCGGCCGGGGGCGGGCTCGGTCCGGGCAGAGGCCATGGGACATGCGACATGGGGTTGTTCACTGCCCGGTCCCGGCGCGCCCCGCCGCGTCAGGAGGCCGGAGCCTCACCGATGCGATAACCGACGCCGGGGGTCGTCGTGATGACCGGCGGGCCGCCCAGTTTGCGGCGCAGCCGGCCGATGGTGACGGTCACCGTGTTGGTGAACGGATCGGCGTTCTCGTCCCACACCTGTTCCAGTAGGTCCTCGGCGCTCAGAAAGCCGGGGACTGCACGGAGCAGCGCCTCCAGGACGGCGAACTCCTTCACCGACAGCTCAAGCGGGCGGCCGCCTCGCAGGGCAGTCCGGCGTACCGGGTCGAGTTCGAGGTCGGCGGCGCGCAGTGTGCGGGCCCGGGCGGTCGGCCTGCGTCGGGCGAGAGCGCGAATGCGCAGGATCAGCTCCGGGAAGTGGAAGGGCTTGGCGAGGTAGTCGTCGGCGCCGAGGGTGAGGCCGCTGACCCGGTCGCCGGGTGTCCCGGCCGCGGTCAGCATCAGCACCATCGCGCGATGGTCCCGCTCGGTGATCATCTGGCAGAGTGTGTCGCCGTGGATGCCGGGCAGGTCACGGTCCAGGACCACGACGTCGTACGCATTGTGGCCGAGTTTGGCAGCGGCGGTCAGGCCGTCGTGCGCGATGTCGACGGCCATTCCCTGATCCCGCAGTCCCTCGGCGACGACTTCGGCGAGCGACTGCGCGTCCTCCACGACCAGTACCCTCACCGTGTCACCTCTCCGGAGACCGCCGCCGTCGGCAGTGTCACACCGACGTACAAGCCGCCGTCGGGCCGGGCCAGCAGGGCGAGGCGGCCGCCGTGCGCTTCGGTGATCGCCGCCACGACCGACAGCCCCAGGCCGGAACTCCGTTCCGATCCGGTCCGGTCGGCGCCGAGCCTCTCGAACGGCTCTGTCAGCCGGTCCACTCCGGCCTGGTCCAGGACACGTCCGCCGCTCTCGACGACGAGGCGTGCCCCGGTGTCGTCATGGCCGGTGGAGATCCTTATCCAGCCGCTCTCCTGGTTGTGCACGATCGCGTTGTCGACCACGTTCTCCACCATCCGGGACAGCAGCGCGGTGCTGCCCCGCGTCCAGGTGTCCGGTCGTGTCTCGTCGCCGACGGTCAGCCTCTTCGCGGTGATGTCGGTGGCCCGGGCGGTCAGCGCCTCCCGCACGAGCCCGCCCAGCGACACGGAGCTCCGGTCGGCGAGGGCGCCGTGCTGGGCCCGTGCGAGGACGAGGAAGCCGTCCAGCAGGTGGTCCACCCGGTCGAGTTCGGTCCGCAGCCGGCCGGCCAGCGCGACGGTCTGTGCCGCGGGCTCCGGCTTGGCGACGGCAACGTCCAGCGAGGCCCGCATCGTCGCCAGTGGTGTACGCAGTTCGTGCGAGGCGTTGCCGACGAACCGGCGCTGCGCGACGAATGAGGCTTCGAGGCGTTCCAGAAGGCCGTCGACCGTGTCGGCGAGTTCCTTCACCTCGTCGACGGGTCCGGTCACGGCGAGCCGTCGGTGCAGGTTCTCCGCGGAGATGCGCCGTGTCGCCGCGGTGATCAGTCGCAGCGGGCGCAGGACCCGGCCGGCGAGAAAGCGGCCGAGCAGGAGCGAGACGCCGGCCATCACCACCAGTGCGCTCAGCGAGCCGACCAGCAGTTGGTGGCTCTGTTGGGCATGCACATCCGCGAGTTGCCTTCCCAGATCCTGGATCTGCTGTTCGGCGGCGGCGAGGCCGGTCCGGCCGGGCGGGGGCTGTTCGGGGGCGACGCCGGTTCTCCGGCTGCCGGACATCAGGTAGGTCAGGGCGAGCAGCACGATTCCGGACCCGAGGAACCCGGCCGAGTAAAGGATCGTGAATCGCCGGCCGACGGTCGCACTCCACTGCTTTCCCACGTTCCTCTTCCTCCTCGGGTCCGGCGGCCTTCCTTCCCGGATGCGGCAGCCGCACCCAGATTGCCCCACAGCACATAACAGCGGGATGACAGCGGCGGTTCGGTCCATGTCATGGGCGGGTCCGTAGAACCGATGCCATGCACATACCCACGACGAACGAACTCCTTCGACGGATTCGACAGCTCCGGCGGATCCGGCAGATCCGCGAGGTCCGACAGGAGTGGACCGGCTTCCGGCGTCCGGGTCGGCTGGCCGCGACGGCGGCTGCGGCGCTGGTCGTCATCGCCCTCGGTCTGCTCCCCGCGTTCGGCGGTCACACGTCCTGCGACGGTCCCTGCCCGCCCGAACCGACCGGGCCGGACGGCTCCCGCGTCAATGACCAGTTCTACTTCCTGCATCGTGATCTGGGCGAGAACGGCAGTATCACGGTCCGCATGACGTCCATGTCGGGCACGATCACCTATCCGCCGCCGGACCATGACCGGATCGTCCCCGGCCTGGTGCCGTGGGCGAAGGCCGGGATCATCATCAAGGACGGGGTCCGCCAGGGATCCTCCTACGCGGCGTTGATGCTCACCGGCGGCCACGGTGTGCGGATGCAGTACGACTACCGTCATGACATCGCGGGAAGCGGCGGGCGGGTTTCGGCCGGGTCGCCGCGCTGGCTGCGGCTGACGCGGTCGGCCGACACCATCACGGGCTACGAGTCCGCCGACGGACGGCAATGGACGAAGGTCGGCACGGCGCAGCTGTCCGGCCTGCCCGGGACCGTGCAGGCCGGTCTGTTCGCCACGTCTCCCGGAGATCTGACCTTGCGGTCGGCCGGCCTCGGCGGCGCCACCGAGGAGGTGCGTTTCACGCAGGCCGGCGGCACCTTCGACCGGGTCGTCCTCAAGAACGCTCCGTCCGCCGGGGGTTGGCGCTCGGACGCCGTCGGCGAAATGAACCGGACCGACTGGGAGAAGTACCACAGGGCGTCCGGTGCGGTGCAGGAGAACGGCACGATCAGCGTCACCGGCACCGGCGACATCGGGCCGGGAGGTACCGAGGGCGGTGGCCGCCCGGTGGAACGCAGCCTCGGCGGTCTGGTACCCGGGCTGCTCATCGTGCTCGTGGTCGCCGTACGGTTCGCCGCCTCCGAGTACCGCCACGGACCCGGATGCGGCATGCCGGTCACCCGCCGGATGCTCGTGGCGAGGGCGGTCGTCGTCGGAGCCGTCGCCTTCGTGACCGGCCTTCTCTCCGTGGGCGTCGTGATCACGGTCGGCGCGGCGGTCCTGAAGGAGAACGGGACCGCCGTCGCCGGGGTGTCCGTGCTCACCGGCGTGCGGGTCGTCGTCGGGACGTCCGCTGTGCTCGCGCTCTCCGCCGTGCTCGCGACCGCACTCGGCGCCCTGCTCCGGCACCGTGTCCGGCTCGCGCTTCTGGTGGCCGTACTGACGATCGTGGGTCCGTACGCCGCGACCTCCGTCCCACTGCTGCCCGACGGTCTGTCGCGGTGGCTGCTGCGGCTCACCCCCTCCGCCGGCTTCGCGGCCCGGCAGACCCTCGTCGAACACCCGCAGGTCATCGACCATTACGCGCCCTCCACCGGGTACTTCCCGCTTCCGTGGTGGGCCGGGATCTCGGTGCTGTGCGGGTACGTGGTGGTGCTGCTGGGGTTTGCGCTGAGCCGGCTGCCGCGCGGTGGTGGGCCGACCGGGCGATCGGGGCACGGGAGCTGATCGCCGGGAGGGCCGGCGGGCTGTGCCCCGTCCGGAGGATCGTGGGGATCGGCGGTGTCCGACCAGTGGCAGCCGGGCTGCGACCGTGGCCGCCGGAGCGAAAGCCCCTGTGCTCTTGCGGGCCACGGGCGTGAGCGTTCCGCGCGGAAGGCACCGCGCCCGGTGGCCCGCAGGCCCTCCAGGTGCATGGTTGCCGGCCTCTACGCCCTTGGTAGGGTCCACGGATGCGTTTCGACTGGGCCGGTCTTCAAGCGGCGATACGGGACCAGGTCGTCGGCTTCGTCCGGCGCATGTGCGCCGAGCATCCCGACGAGCACATCTACGGTGCGGCCGTCCACGAGTTCTACGCCGAGCACGGCGGCACCATCGCCTGGACGCTCGTCGGCGTGGCGAGCGAGGAGGGACTCGCGGCCGCCGCGCCGGACGCACTCGATGCCCGGGCTCTGCGGTGGAGCCCGGCGGACTGGCCATGGCAACTCGCCCCGGGGGCGGCCGAGAAGGAGTGGGCCTCCCGGCTGGAGGCAGCGGCGACGGCAGGGGACGGCCGGCACTGGGACACGGTCCACCGGCGCTATCTCCGTACCGCTGCCAAGGCCTGCACAGCAGCGAGGAAGCAGCTGGTGGCCGACGGGATCGTCGGCAGGGACTTCGTCGTCGTCGCGACGGACGAGGCGTGGGAGCTCATTCCGTTGAGTCTGACCCGGGCACAGGTACGCAAGCACTTTCCCGAGCTGGACGCCGAGCAGCGCGAGACGGACCGACTGGCCGCGCTGCCCCCGGAGCAGCAGGTGGCCGAGCTCGTCGCGATCGTCGGGTCGCACTCGTCGCCGCTGCCCTCCGAACAGGCCGTGCAGTGGCTTCGGACGCTCGGTGAGCTCACCGTCCCCGCCGCGCTGGCGCGTCTGGACGATTCGCCCGACAAGTGGCTCTGGGCGAAGCTCCTGGCCGAGATCAACATCGCGTCGGCCGGGGTGTCCGACGCGCTGGAACGAACCATGACGAACCAGCACCTCGACGAGCCGGACCGGTCCTGGGCCGCGGCCGCGCTCTCGCGTCTGGGCCGGATGGATCTGGTGGTGAAGCGGCTCGACAGTATTCCGCCGGGGGTGGCGGCTCAGGGCTTCGCCGCACCATATACATCGTTTCGCGACCACGGTGCCCACGGCCCCCTCGACTACGCGCCGCTGGAGAGCGCACTGGCAGAGTGCCCGGACCATCGTCCCGCCGTGTCCGAGCAGCTCGCCCCGGGAAGGGGGCTCTGCTCGATCGGCCCGGACGAGGCCGGGACAGCGCTCGCGGCACTGTCCTCGGCGCTGCCTGTCGTCCGGCGCCACGCACTCCTCGTGCTGTCCGACGCACCGCTCAGCGCGGAGCAGCGCCACCGCTACAACGCGCGGCTGGCGCAGCTGAGCAGGGAAGACCCGGATCCGCTGGTACGCGAGGCCGCCGCCATGCTTCGAGGGTGAACGTACGGGGCTCTCGCCCGTTCCGGTGCGTGGCACGGGCTCCGTTCGGCGGACTCTGCTCGGGGCACTGCTCGGCGGCGCGGGAGTCGGCTCGTTGTATGTGGTCCGGTACGGCCGGCGCCTGCTGCGCAGCTGTCTTTCACAAGGAGTGGTTCTGGGCGGCTCTCGCGCAATGCAGACGGGAGGGACGGTGTGGGTGGTCGGGCAACTCGGCGACACATTCCGGCAGTTGACACCCCTCCTCGTCGGAGCCGGGAGACCGGCCCCGACGGCCGTCCCCAGGGCGGGCACGCAACCGGTCCCCGATCGGCGTCTTCCTGTTCGGGACAGCGCCGCCTCGGCCTGTACAGCCAGGGAGCCGACCAGATCAGCCGCGGACGGCAGGTCGTCGATGAGGCCGCCGACCTCGCCACCGGGAGCGGACCTGTCGGACAAGGCGGGTCGTGCGGATCAGGCAGATCAGGTAGATCAGGCGGATCCGGTCGAACCGGCGAGTTCCACGAGGTGCCGGGCTGTGCCGGCAGGATCGACGATCTGATGGAGGTGCGCGCCGGGCAGGTGCGCCACGGGCCAGCCTCGCTCGTGCGCCTCGGCGGAGCAGTCCTCGTACGGCGGGCCGAACAGCAAGTAGGAGCAGGGGTGGTCGTCCCAGCCGTCGGGGACCGGGATGCGCTGCTCGTAGTAGGACAGCGGCAGGGCCGGCTGTTCCTCGACGACCGTCTTCCGCACCGCCGGATCGGAGAACATGGGTGCGACGTCCGTCTCGTCCCACCAGTCCGTCCAGCGCGGCAGCCGGCCGTTCACCGCCATCGGGCGGAGAAACTCCTGAAATTCGGGAGAGGCGACAGGTGTCGGCCCGGTCCGGGCCGGCAGCACGGCATCGACGAAGATCGAGCCTGCAACCGGATGGTCCAGGCCGGTACGGATCGTCGGGAGGAACAAGCCGGCGTTGCTGTGAGCGACCAGCGTCACCGGGTTGCCGACCGGGACCTGCCGCAGGTCGTCGCGGACGGCATCGGCGACGCGGGGCCAGAAGGGCGGAGCACCGGCGCCGATGTGCAGCAGGGACGGCACCCGTACCGCGTATCCCGCGGCCGTCAGGTGTTCGGCCACGGGCTGCCAGGTCGAGGGGCCTACGGACGGGCTGTGGACGAGAACGAAGATCGGCTGCATGTGACGATCCTGCCGTCCTGTCCACCGGGAACGCGACAGCATCAGCCGACAGCAGAACGGCGGCTTCGCAGCGGGCCGGAAACCATGTCGTGTGACTGCGCGCTGATGCGCGATACGGCTGGAGGCCCCATCGGGCCCGGCGTCCGGGCAGTGACAAAGGCGTTGGTGCGCATTTCGAAGACCGTGACCTCGCCCGGTGCCGCCAGGCCGCTTGCCGTGACGGGACAACTCCTGGAGAGCCGGGCACTGACGAACGGCAGGGCGATCACCTGTCCGGCCCTGCACATCGGCGCTCAGGGGCGTAACCCGGTTGCCACGCATAGGATCGATCACGCCAGTGAGTTCGCTGATGTTGCGTTCAGGCATCGAGGAGTCGTTCATGCACCATCCGGACCCACGGCACGCGGCACGCCTGGCCGCATACCTATCCGTCTCCACCCACTTGTCGCTGTTGAGCGACCGTCGACTCGGCGAGGTCGTGGCCTCGGCCGCCCCTCTCGGGTCCGGCATCGGCGGCAGGTCCGCGGAGCTCGATCTCGACGGAACCCGAGTCTTCGTCAAGCGAGTCCCTCTGACGGACATCGAGTTGCGGCCGGAGAACGTACGGTCGACGGCGAACGTCTTCGGGCTGCCGACGTTCTACCAGTACGGGGTGGGCTCATCCGGGTTCGGCGCATGGCGTGAGCTGGCCGTGCACACGATGACCACCGGCTGGGTTCTCGGCTGTGAGTACGAAGGCTTTCCGCTGACGTACCACTGGCGGGTCCTGCCGGACTCCCCTCCCCCGGCATTCGCCGACGAATTCGGCGGCGTCGAGGGTGCGGTGGCCCACTGGGAGGGCTCGTCGGCCGTGCGTGACCGGCTGGAGGCCATCGGTCGATCCTCGTCCAGTCTTGTGATCTTCCTGGAACACGTGCCACAGACTCTCCGCACGTGGCTCGGCGACCACGGAGCGGCCGCAGCGGACGGTCCGTACGCCCCGAGGTACGTGTGGGCGGAGGAGGCCCTGACACGTGGAGCCGACTTCATGAGCTCCCGGGGGCTCGTCCACTTCGACGCCCACTTCGACAACGTCCTGACCGACGGCCGGTTGATCTACTTCGCGGACTTCGGCCTCGCCCTGAGCTCCGCTTTCGAACTCTCGCAGGCCGAAACCGAGTTCCTCTCCGACCACCTCACGTACGACGGCTGCTACGTCGCGAACCACCTCATCCGTCACCATCTGCCCGACAACCTGCGCGGCGGCACGGAGCACGGGGCGTTCCTGCGCAACTGGATCGCGGGGGAAAGTTCCGCAAAGGTCCCACCCGCCATGGCCACGGTCATCAATCGGCATGCCCGGACAGCCTCTGTTGTGGACGAGTTCCACCGTCGGCTGCTCTCCGAGAGCAAACTGACCCCGTACCCTGTCGCCGACATCGAGCGGGCGCAGCAGCAGGGCGACTGTTCAACCGGCCAATGGGGCGGGAACGCGACAGGGCCCACGCCGTCCCCGTCCCCGTCCGGTCGGATCGGCGAAGGCATCGACCGGTGAACGCCCCGGCCGCGAGCGACGGTGACCCGAGCCGTCATCGACGCCCTCGCGCCGGCCGCGACCGGACCGCTCCCCCGTGACGTGCCGTGCTCGGCATCGTCACGGGTCACGGCATCGGCATGCTCCCCGATCAGCAGGTCAGCTCTGCTGGATTCCGAGCTGGTTCGCGGCAGCTTCCACGGTCTGTGCGAGCAGGACGGCGATGGTCATCGGCCCGACGCCACCGGGCACCGGAGTGATCAGACGGGCGCGGGTGCGAGCCGTGTCGAAATCCACGTCGCCGGTGTTGCCCGGGTTGTAGCCGGCGTCGATCACCACAGCTCCGGGTTTGATGTCCTCACCCCTGATCAACCGTGGCCGCCCCACGGCAGCCACCACAACGTCCGCTTCCCGGACGAGCGACGACAGGTCCGCCGTGCGGGAGTGGCAGTACGTCACTGTTGCGTTCCTGGCGAGCAGGAGCATCCCCACCGGCTTGCCGAGAATCGCGCTCCGCCCCACCACGACAGCGAGCTTGCCGTCGAGTTCGACGTCGTACGCGTCCAGAAGCCGCATGATCCCGCCCGGTGTGCAGGACATGAAGCCGGGCAGGCCGAAGCTCATCGCGGCGAAGGACTGCATCGTGACCCCGTCCACGTCCTTCGCCGGGGCGATGGCCTCGAACGCCGCTCGCTCGTCGATGTGCGGGCCGCAAGGGTGCTGGAGCAGAATGCCGTGTACTTCCGGATCGTCGGACAGACCGGCGAGGACGTCGATCAGTTCTGCCGTTGTGGTCTCGGCAGGCAAGCCGATGTACCGGGACTTGATCCCCGCCTTCGCGCACCGCGCCTGCTTCATACGGACATAGGTGACCGAAGCGGGGTCCTCCCCCACCAGCACCGTCGCCAGACAGGGGCTGGTCCCTGTCCGCCGCGTGATGGCCGCCGCGTTGGCAGCCGTCTCTTCAGTCATGCGTCCGGCAAGGCTGGTGCCGTCCATGAGCTGAGCCGTCCGAGTCCGGGACATCGTCGCCTCCAGGCGTTGCTGACCACTCGCCCAGGCGCACGGCATCGACTCTTCGTCAGACCGCTCCCCGGTGGTACTCCACCCCAGCGCCAGTCACGGTCCGGACACCACTGTAGTAGACGCTGCGCGCCGACACAGGTGAACGGGCTCTCCGGAGCAAGTATCCGGTGGTGCACGCGGCATCGTCCCGTGTAGCTTCTGCGGATGCGTCGTTTCGCGGAGATCGAGGACCTGTCGGAACTTATGCATGATGCGCTGGGGACAGCACACCGCGTCGTCGCGGTGGACCGGTTGCGCGGGGGAACCAGGAAAGGCGTGTACCGGGTTCGGCTCGACGGCCCCCGTGCCGGGAGCGTGATCGTCTACAGCTGGGCCGAGGACGAGAACTTCTGGCCGAGCACACCGACGGGTGATCCGGCCGACCCCTTCGTGCCCGCCTCCGGGATGGTCCCCTTCCTGGCCGCGCAACGGACCTTGCACGGCATTGGAGTTCGGGTTCCGCATGTGCTGCTGGCGGACGACAGCCGACGCCGGTATCCGGCAGACGTCGCCGTGATCGAGGACGTGACCGGCGGCACGCTCGAAGCCCTCTTCAAGAGTGATCCCGAGCGCGCCTCGGGGGCACTCGGCGATCTTGCCGAGATGCTCGGTGTGATGCACCGGAGTCCGGCCCGGAACTACGGCAGCGTGTACTTGCTGGAGCGGGGCGACGGCGTGTCCGAAGTCTCGTGCGAGCGTCGGGTCCTCGATCGCGCCCTGGAGGATCTCAAGGAGGCGGCGGGGCGTGCCGACAGCATCGCGGCGGCCGAAGCCGCATTGCACGACCGCCTGAGGGAGCTGGCCGAACGGGTGAGTCCTCGCACGGAGTACGGGCTGGTCCACGGCGAACTCGGACCCGACCACGTCCTGGTCGATGCCGACGGGCGCCCCGTCCTGATCGACATCGAGGACCTGATGTACTTCGACGTCGAGTGGGAGCATGTCTTCCTCCGGCTCCGCTTCGGCGAGCGGTACGCCGCTCTCGACCGGCCCGGTCTCGATCCCCGACGGCTCGACCTGTACATGCTCGCGATGCGACTCTCGCTGGTGGCCGGTCCTCTGCGCCTGCTCGACGGTGACTTCCCCGACCGTGCGTTCATGCAGGGGGTCGCCGACCACAACATGAAGCAGGCGCTGGCACTTCTGCCGCGGGTGTAGCCCCGTGACCGGGCCGGGCGACGCGGAGCCGTCGCCCGGCCCTCGGCACAACCGGCGCAAGCGGGAGGGCCGGAGGCAAAGAGCGGTCGAACTCCAGGACTCCGCAGGGCGGTTACCGTCCGTTCGGCGCGGCGGGCCCGGGTGTCCGGAGTTCGGCGCGTCGTAGCACGGGAACAGCCAGGCCGAGCGCTGCGGCAAGCAGGCAGACGGCGCCGCATCCGGCGAAGAAGACACCGGCACCCCACAGGGCCACCGTCACACCGGCGACGGGAAAGAGCGCAGGGGCGAGTCCCAAGGTGCACAGGGTTGTGACCGAGGTGACCCGGCCAAGGTATCGGGGGTCGGTCTCCGTCTGGAGGAGAGCGCCCGTCACCACCGTGGTGAAACCGCTCGCCAGTCCGATCAGCGCTCCGAACATCACGGCGACGGGCAACGAGGGCGACTGCCCCAGAGCGACCGCTCCGGCAGCGGTCCCGAGCAGCGCCGCGGACATCACCAGCCCCGCACGCGGAATCCGGGGCGACACGGTGAGCAGCAGCCCCGCGGCCGCTCCTCCGACGCTGAACGCGCTCGCGACCCAGCCCATCCCCGAAGCGCCCCAGCCGCGTTCGTCCGCCAGGAGCACCAGTCCGGTGGCGACCGGGCCGCTGAAGCACATCTCGCTCAGACCGATCACCGCGACCAGGGGTGCGAGCATCCGGTGGCGGCGGACGTAGCGCAATCCGTCACCCAACTCACGCCAGGCGGAGGCCTGCCGGGGCATCACGCCCGGTGTGGTGATCCGTACGGTGAGCAGGACGACGAGCGACATGGCGAAGAGGAACCCCGCGGCCGTGAACGCACCGGCCGCACCGCCGATCGCCAGCACCGATCCCGCCAGGAGCGGGCCGACGGCGTTGCTCAGCCGGATCGACAGCCCGCGCATCCCCTGGACCCTGGCGAGTTGCCCGGGTGATGTGATGCGTGGTGGAAAAGCGCCCACCGCCGGCATGAACACCGCGTCGACCACGCCGAAGACCAGCGCGACCGTGACGAGCAGCCACACGCCCGGCGAGGTCGACATGACGGCCACGGCCACGGCGAGGATCACCGCGCAGCGGACCGCATCACCGACGACGGCGACCCGGCGCGGCCCGAACCGGTCGGCCACCACGCCACCACCGAGCATCAGCACCGCCCGGGGAAGCGCCCCGGCCGCGACCACCATGCCCGCCTGCGACGGCCCGCCGGACCGCGTGGCGGCCCAGGACAGGGCGAGGAAGTACACGACGTCGCCCGTGACCGAAGCCGTGTACGCGGAGAGCCAGCGCAGGACATTGACATCCCGGTGTGCAGGCCGCGCGACGGCGGCCGGGCCGGATGTGCTCACGCGTCGTCGGCCGGTGTCAGAGCCGTGCCAGGCACCGGAAACGCCTGCATTTGCAGCACCACGGGGGCGGATCCTTCGGGCGCCTCGCCCGCTCCGCGACGGTAACGTTCGATCACCTCGAAGAGCTCGGACTTCATCCGGTCCGCATCGACAGGGGTCAGGTGCAGGAGGAAATCGCTGTACGAGGTGACTTCAAGCCACTCCTGAGGAAGCAGGGCCACCTCCTGCGCGGCCCTGCGCAGTCGGTCGGTGGCGGCCACGGCGACCGCCTGAGTGTATGCGCGCCCGGCCTCGCGCTGTTCCGCGGGTGCGGTCGCGGGGTCGTGGATGGACTGGCGGTGGACGGATTTCCACCATCGCTCCCGCCCGGTGCCCCTGCCCGGCTCTTCCACGATCAGCCCGCCCGATGCGAGACGACGCAGGTGGTAGCTCGCCGCGCCGGGGTTGATGCCGAGTTCCTCCGCCATGCGAGTGGCGGTGGAGGGGCCCCGCTCACGCAGCAGGGTGAGCACGTTCAGGCGCAACGGGTGAGCGAGCACGCGCAGGGCGGCGGTGTCGAGTTCGACGTCCTGCTCCAGGGACTCGACGTCCCGCTCCGGGGGCTCGGCGGATACAGCGGAGAAAGCGGCCATGCACCGAAGATAGACCTACAACAGTTCTTTCGAAAGGGATGTTGTGAACAGTCGCGCAAGAAGCCGGGGCCTCGGCGCATCCCCTTCGTCCTTCACACGTCAGCGGCACGGACCTGAGTACGGGCGAGGACGGTGCGGCGCGTGAGGTCGACGTCGAGGATCTCGACGGTGAGAATGTCGCCCACTCGCACGGCGTCCTCGGATCTCTCGACAGCTGTGCCGGCCGGCCCTTCGACGTGCACCAGCGCCGCGATGCCGTCCTCCCGGTCTTCGATGCGCACGAAGAACCCGAACGGCACGACCTTTGTGACCGGACCGGTGACAACTTGCCCGATCCGCTGCGCGAGCAGCGGCCACGGGTCCTCCTGCACCGCCTTCAGCGACAGCGGAACCCGCTCCCGGGACATGTCGACGTCGAGCACTTCTGCCGTGATCTCCTGGCCGACACCGACGACGTCGGTCGGATGGTCGAAAGGACGCCAGGACAGCTCCGGAACGTTGATCATCGCGGTGAAGCCGCCGATGTCGACGAATGTGACACCGAAGTCCGCGATCAACTTCACGGTGCCTGTCACGAGTTGACCGCGCCGCAGGGTCTTCAGGAAGGCCCGGTCCCGGTCGCTGGGCGTCGGCTCGGTCCGCCAACGGGCGCGGAGTACGCCGTCGCTGTCCGGCAGTACTGCCGTGAGGAGCGGGTGTCGCTCGTCACCGGTGACGGGCAGGACGGCGATCCACCACACCGCGCAGGAGTACAGGAAGTACACCGACGACTTCTTCCAGGGGCGTCGGCGAGTCCGAGTCCCGTCCGGAACGTCTCAGTGGGCGTCAGCGGTCTCGTCGAAGAAGCGGACGATGCGCGGAAGAGCCTGCTTCACCGAGCTGTTGTGGTCGTAGTCACCGACGTCCGTGAGCCGGAAGTCGGCACCGTTGTCCGTCAACTGCCGTGCACAGTATGCGGAGTGGGAGGCATCGACGTCCTTGTCGCCACGGCCGTGGAAGATGCTCACGGGCACGTTCGGCTTCCAGTCACACGTGGTGTCCAGCGCGTGGAGTCGCTGCTTGAGGACACCACCGGGGGTACGGATCCTGTCCAGGAAATCCTCGGTGAACAGATCCTTGGATGCGGGCGGCAACGCACCGGCGATCTGCTCGGTCGTGTGATCGCCGTCGAAGAGCTCCTCCACAATCTGGTCGTACGGTGCACGGAAGGCTTCGCTCGGCGAGCTGTAGAGTCCGTAGGTCTTGTTCCAGGCCGTCGCGAAGTAGGCGAGGTAGAGGCCGGACTTGTCGATCTTGTCGTCCGCCGCGGCCGCCTCGAAGACGGACAGGTGGAACGGCCCGGCGACCGGGGCGAGCGCTCCGAGCCGGAAGTACTGGTCGGCACCCTCCTCCTGGAGGGCCCGGCCGACCAGCATGGTCGCGGGCCCGCCTTGCGAGAACCCACTGACCTGGACCCTGCGGTCGAGCTCCCGGCCGCTTCGATGAGCGAAGGCCCGCGCCGCCCGCAACCCGTCGACGGTGGCGGCAACAGTGGCCCGTGGATCGCCGTACGGGTGGAAGCCCTCGCCCACACCGAGGCCCACGTAGTCGGGCGCCGACACCGCGCGGCCGGTCGAGGCGAGCAGGAACGCGGCGAGCCGGTCGCTGGAGGCAGGGTTCTGTGACGCGGTGTCCTTGCGGTAGGCGATGGTGCCGTGCAGCCAGGCGGCGGTAGGCAGATGACGCCCGAAGGTCCTGGGCAGCACGAGGAGCTGGCTCGCCGTGGTGGGCTCGCCCGCGCTGTTCGTGGTGCGGTAGACGACCTGGTATGCCGTCACACCGTGGCGTACCTGGGAGGAGTCGACCTTTCCCTGCAGCTCCGCGGCTACCTGTTGAGCCGTCAGATCGGCCACCTGCCGGGAGGAGACGATGGAGCCGGCCCGCGCCGGTCGCATTGGGGTGTCGCCGATCGAGGCCTGCTGGGCCGGAGCCGGCCGGCCCTCGGCGTACACGGACGAGTTCGCCGCCGATGCCGGCACGGCCAGGGCCACACCGGCGCCGAGGACCGCCATGGCGATCAGCAGGCGGGCCGGGGTGCGCTTGTGCTGTGAAGTCATGTGTGGATCCTGCCTGTTGGCGTCTCCACAAGGACATGACGCCTGCCACCCGCTCCGCGTAGGGCAGACACCACCGGGTTTCCCTAGGGGTTCGCGCGCTCCACGCAGCCAGGGGCATTCATGCGCTCGGCAGAACGCCCTCGTCGGGCAGGCCGAGGAGGTACCAGTCGGTTCGGTTGCCGTCGTCTTCCAGGAGCTGTTTGTCATGGATGAAGCCCGACCGTCGCGCGACTGCTGCCGACGCGCGGTTCTCCGGGTCCACCCGGATCACCGCCTGAGTCACCCCTTCGGCTGCGGCGTACCGGCAGATCAGGCGGACGGCACGGGTCACCAGTCCCTGCCCCCGCCAGTCCGGGTAGAGCGCATAGGAGATGTTGCCCTGCCCGGGCTCCAAGCCCACCACATCGAATCGCAGGTCGATGTAGCCCACCAGGGTTCGCCGGGCGGCCGTACGGATCCCGAACGCACGCAGCGGTCCGCACGTGGCCCATTGCTCGATGCAGTGGCGGAAGTACGCCTCGGTGCCGGCCCGGGTTGCCGGTTCCCCACTGAGCCACCGGACCAGGAGCTCGTCGTCGCCGGCCAGATGTGCGTCGACATCGTCCAGACGCGGAGGAGACAGAACCACGACCCCATCTGAAAGGTTCACATCATGCATACAGCCACCCTCGGCCCCCTGGCTCCCGACCTGCAAGCAAGTAATTACGGAGCAGTGCGTCCCTGGCGCGGGTGGCAGCCGGTCAGTCGAAGCCGGGCGCCAGTGGTCGACCGTCGGGGGCCGTCGCCTCGGCCTGCGACCGGCAGAGGTAGAACAGCTCGGGGTCGCCCTCATCGAGGCCGTGGAGAAGGCCGACAGGGCTCCACCCGGCTCGTTGGAGCAGTCGCTGCATCGGCTGGTTGGAGACGTTGGTCGAGGTGAACAGCTTCGGGGTCGTGCACGAGGCCGCCACGGCGTCCAGCAGCCGGCGGCCAACGCCTCTGCCACGGGCGGCGGGCGCCACCATCAGCATCGTGACGAACCCCTGCTCGAAGAACGTGTACTCAACCACGCAGTAGCCGAGCGGGCCGGACGCGTCCTCCGCCACGACCGCCAGGCCCCGTCGGCACCACCTTCGGATGCTCGCCCGTCGCCCGTCGTCACCTTCGACCGCGATCGCGTCGATCCCAGCCAGCGCGTCCGCGTCCGACTCACTCGCGCGGCGCACGAAGAAATCGCCCATGTCCACTGTATCCATGCGGTCATGCTGCCAGCTCACGTCGGAAGTCCGCCCCGCACCCCTCCGGCGCAGCCGCCACCGCCCCGGCCGTAGATCCATTGTCCCCCCGCGAGAAGGCACCTGTCACCGTTCTCCAGAATGATCTTTACGCCCGAGATGCACCTTTAGGGTTACGGTCGGAGAACACAACACACCTATCCATCCAGGGAGTTGAAAGTGACGCACGACGTTGCCGCGCTGGCGGTGGAGCTCACGGACATGGCTGCGGCCGATCACCGTTCCTCGCTCGGTGCGAACAGTGACGATCCGGCCGAGCAGCTGGCATGGCGCCGCCTGACCGCACGGCACGGTGACCGGCTCCGCGAGATCATGGACGAGTACGGCTGGCCGACGACCGCTCTGGTCGGTGAGGAGGCCGCACGCGCGGCGTGGTTGATCGCTCAGCACGCCGACCGGCAGCTCGACGTCCAGCGCCGTGCCCTCCATCTGATGCAACAGGCGGTGTCGGCAGGCGCGGCCGGCCGGCGTGAACTGGCTTTTCTGCGCGACCGCACACTGGTCAATGAGGGGCGCAAACAGGTCTACGGCACTCAGATCGCCGGTGTGAAGGACGGGGCGCCGGTTCCGTGGCCCTGCGAGGAGCCCGAGCGCATGGACGACCGACGTGAGCAGGTCGGCATCGAGCCCTTCGACGAATACGTCGCCAAGTTCGCGCCCTGACACCCCGCACCCCGTTCCGGTCCCTTTGCCGTTCATTCAAGGGCCCTGTACTCGGCCGACGGCTGGGCCAGTTCGGGGTGCGCCACGGTGTACCGGTCTCCGTGGATCGCGAGCATCGCCCAGTGCCACGCCTCGTCGTGGAAGACGAGTCCGCGGAACGGCGCGTCACTCGGCTCGTACGGGTAGCGCTCCAAGGCCGCCGCCCGGGCTTCCTCCGGTGCCAGCTCGCCGTGCCGCTGCATCAGCCACGCGTAATGACGCCGCTCGGCCCGAAGACACTCGACGTACTCCGTCTCACTCCAGGTCATGCGGCCGACCCTAGCCGAGGCTCCTGGACGCGCAGCCGCATGCTCGTGCTCGTGCTCGTGACAAGCACGTAGTGATCATGGAGACTCTGGCACTTGGGCCCACGGCTTGCGTCACCTCGCCCCGCAATCCGATCGCCACTGCCAAATTGATCAACGGAAGGTTGTCCGTGCGCAGACTCGTGTACTACATCGCGTCCTCTCTCGACGGATTCATCGCGGGACCGGACGGTTCCGACCCTTCGAGTGCGGACGGCTTCTGGCCGATCCCCGAGGACTACATTCAGCACCTCGTCACCGAGTACCCGGAAACCCTCCCCGGACCGGCCCGTGCCGCATTTTCCATCACGGACGGCGGCAAGCACTTCGACACCGTCGTCGAAGGACGGCGTTCCTACGAGATCGGGCTCAAGGCCGGTCTGACGAACGCCTACCCGCACCTGCGGCATCTGGTGTTCTCCCGGACGCTGAGCGAGAGCCCGGACCCCGACGTGGAACTGATCGCCGACGATCCGGCAGCGACGGTGCGCCAGTTGAAGCAGCAGGACGGCAAGGACATCTGGCTGGTCGGCGGCGCCGAGCTGGCCGGTGCGCTCTATTCCGAGATAGACGGGCTGATCATCAAGTTGAGTCCGATGACAATCGGCTCCGGAATTCCGCTCTTCTCCCACAAGGCAGTGTTCGATCCGTGCAATTGGGATCTGACCGACCACACCGTACTGAAGTCCGGAGCTGTCTTCCTCACCTACGCGCGCAGGGCCCCCGCCGAGTAGCCACCCGCGACGAGCGGAGGTCCCGGCAGCTCGGAGAACCGTCGGGATTCGGGAATCGCGGGCCGAGCGATGCCCACTCGGCACCCGCCGGGCTGCGGCCTTCCCGTACGACAACGTCGGCCCTCAGGATCCGTACGTACGGATCCTGAGGGCCGACGTCACACCACACGGTGCCGGGGCCGCAGCGCGAGTCGGGGTCAGGATCAGGCTCCGCAGAGCGGGACGGTCCTCACGTAGCCGCCGAGGTTCTCGTCATCGGTACCCAGGAGGGCGTCGGAGGAGCCGGGCAGGCATTCCACCGCCTCGATCTTGTACTGCGGGAATGTCCCGAGCACCGTCGGGGACGCCGCGAGCGCGACCCGTACCCGGCCGGCGGCCGACACGGTCACCCGGCCCGCGTCGCTCACCGCGGAGTCGAACGGGCCGTCGTCACCGGCGTCCGACGCCGAGCTCACAACGATCCGGCCGGAGCCGGTCACCGAGATGTCGGAGATGTGCCGGGTGCCCTCGCCGGTCGGGTACGACGCGACGTAGGACCGCCGTGTCACGGCACCGAACTGCGGCTGCCCCCACGGTGCGAACGACAGAGCCGACGCGTTCAGTGTGGCGGGACGGTCCGCACCGGCTCCCCGATCGGCCCACAGCGCGGCGACCTTCCCGTCCCGGGCGACGAGCGCGAAGCTCTCGAAGTCGTCGCCCTCGGTGATTCCGGGCAGCGGCGTGTAGTCGACGACTTCCGCCGTGGAGCCGGAGACCTTGAGACGGTAGACGATGCCGCGACTGGCGAGCGCCAGATACTCCCCGGGCATTTGGGGCACGGCCTCGATGGCCTCCAGGTCGACGGGTTCCGGTCCGTCCCAGGTGATCGGGGAGACAACGTCGGAGCCGTTGCGGTGGGTGATCCGGGAAAGGCGCTGCTGCCCGGACCGCTTGTTGTCGTGCACAGCCAGCGCGTACACCCCTTCTCCGTCCGCGGTGCGGCCTTCGTAGGCGAGACCGCTGACTCCGCTACGGGCGTCACCGCCGACCTTCTGCCAATTGCCGGCGTCCGCTCCGGCCGGGGCACTGCCGAGGATCGTCAGCAGCGCGGCCGCTGCGGTGATCGAGGCCATGCGCTGCAACATCGGGAGTTCCACTGGGAGTCGCTCGCCTTCTCTGTCCGACAGGCACGAGGTCACGCGCCGGGCGTCACGTTATTGATCATCACGAGCGCGTCCCAGCGGCGGTTACGCCATCTGCCGGAGCGCGAAGTCGAACTGGGCAGGCGCGCATCACGCACCGCGCGCCATGCGCCCGTCCGAGCCGCACCGCCGAGCCATGCTCACCGTCGCCCGTGCCACCAGCCGGGCGGAACGGGCCCGGCTGCGGGAGGTGCCGGCCGGGGTACGGAAACGTCGTGGCCGACCGCCTTGTCGTGCGGGTATCGTCCGGTCCCCCGGATCAGCCGCTCCGGCGGCCTCCGCCCCCTCCCCAGAGAGCGATTCCGATGAGCACCCGGCAGGCAACGACGACCCTTTGGCGCCCGACCGGCCCCAAGGAGCTGGATCTGGTCCGGGAACTGAACTGGCGCGCATGGCCGCCCCGTCTTCCCGAGCAGCCCATCTTCTACCCGGTTCTCAACGAGGACTACGCGATCCGGATCGCCAGGGACTGGAACGTGAAGCACGACGGTGCCGGGTTCGTCACTCGTTTCGAGGTCGATTCGGAGTTCCTGTGCCGCTATCCCGTCCAGCAGGCCGGCGGGCGGACGATTCTTGAGCTGTGGGTGCCGGCCGAGGAGCTCGACGAGTTCAACGCCCATATCGTCGGCGAGATCCAACTCGTCCACGAATTCCGCGAGAGACCCCCGGTCGCCGGGTAGTCGTTCCCGGAACGCCTCCGGGGCTTGCAGTGGAAGCGTCGTTCCACGCACGCACTCGGGAGCGCACCATGCGGTGCCGGCCCTGCGCGGCCCGGCACCGCATGGTGCGAGGATCGCGACATGAAGGACGATCTCCGCTTCCGCCTCGCCGACGACACCGACCTCCCCACTCTCGTCCGGCTGCGCGACGACGCCGCCCGCTGGATGCTCGCCCGGGGCATCACCGGGCAGTGGCAGCCCGGCGAACTGGACGAGGACCACTTCCGCCGGATCATGGCGCGTGGTGAGGTCTGGATCGCCGAGGCCGACGGCCGCCCGGCGGGGGCCTGGGAGTTGTGGTGGGCGGACGAGGACGCCTGGGGGCCGCAACCGCCGGTGGCCGGCTATGTGCACCGGCTGATGGTGGACCGCGCCGGCGCCCGGCCGGGTACGGGGCTGCGGCTGCTGCGGGCCGCGGAGCAGCGGGTGGCCGCGGCGGGGCGGGCGTTCGTCCGTCTGGACTGCCTGGCCGGCAATGCCGCCCTGAGCGCCTACTACGTGAACGACGGCTACCGGGTCGTCGGACACAAGGCAGGCAAGCTACAACCGGGCGGCACACCCAAGTCGTTCACACTCCTTGAGAAGGCCGTGCAGCTCGGCCACGAGGGCTGAGCCGCCACGGCCACAGGGGGCGCACCGACTCGTCAGCGGCGGAGTGCGCAGTGGGTCAGGCGGGAGCGGGCGGTCCGCCGGCTGACCCCGAGCGCCATGGCGGCACCGTCCCGGTCCGGCCCGTCCACGGCGTCGAGGCTGTACGCGGCATCCGCGGCCGCGCGCCGGGTCGCGTTCCAGGGTGGCGGCGGCCCGGGTCGCGGCCAGTGGGTCGTCGGCGGCCAGTGCGGTGAGACGTGTCTCGACCTGGTCGAGGAGGGCCGTGAGGTCGACCGGCAGGGGAACCGCTCGGGCCTGTACGTCGGTGATGTGTGCGTCCCGGTCAGCTTCCGGGCCGCTGTGTCGAACAGGTACGGATTCCGCCGTTCGACGGCCTCCCGGCCGAGCGGGCGGGGCGTGCCGCGCCGGCCGCACGAACACGCACCGCGCATCTCGGTGGCGACCGGAGCGCCGAGCGTGCCGTCGCAGACGTACCAGTCGGTGCTCTGATGCACCGTCGGCCCGCTCCCGGCGTCGAAGTACACCGGGCCCGGCCGACCCGCCGGCAACCCTGCCCGACCACGGCGAGTCCCGGCGGGCGGATACCCGAACCGGTGAATCGGCCGACCGGAACGACCGGAACGACCCTGGGGGGCGGTACCGGTCAGTCCGTCGCGGACGAGGGGGTGTCCGGCCGGCCCGCGCGGGACCAGGTGAGGCCTTCGAGCTGTTCGATGCTCTGGTTGAACTCCACCAGCAGGGTGAGGAACTGCTCGGTGCGCTCTCCCGTCCACCCCGACGCCTCGATGAGGCGCGTGGTACCCGCCCGGCTGATGGCGCGATCCGCCTCCAGGCGTTCCAGGCCGAGTGCGGTGGGGCGGAATTTGCGCGCCATCCCGCCCTCGGGGTCGGGGATGCGCTCCACCAGACCGTTCCGGAGCATCGCGCTGACCTGGCGGTTGATGGTGGAGACGTCGACCTGGAAGGTGTGCGCCAGTTCCTTGAGGGTGAGCGGATCACCGACTTCGAGTCGGGTGAGCAGGACGTAGGCCGAGCGTTCCAGGCTCTGGCCGATGCGGGGGCCCCGTGCGGCGATGAAATGCCGGGACAGCAAGGTCAGCTCCCGTTCCAGATCGCTCAGCCGGTGCGCTTGCTCACTCATGTACTTGGTCCTCTTCCACCGTCGGTTCCCACTCATCATCGCGCATCCCCGCCCCGTCCCGGCGGACACCACGAACCAAGCTTGTGCACTATGCACATCATGTGTATCTTGAACATTATGTGCATGACGCCTACACCGGTCGGCACTGACCGCACAGCCCACTTGTCCGACACACCCGAGGCACGGAGTCCCGCATGAGCGCAGACCAGCCCGAGGACGAAACAGCTGTTACGTATCCGACCGCACGAACCTGCCCCTTCGACCCGCCCACCGATTTCGCCCGGCTCCGCGCCCTCCCCGGGCTCCCGCGCACGCGCGCGCTGGAGGACGCACGCCCCTGGCTGATCACCCGGTACGAGGACGCCAGGGCCGTACTCGCCAGCCCGGCGTTCTCGGCGCGGCTGGACAGTCCCGGCTTCCCTCTCTTCAGCCCGGGCGACGTGCAGCAGCGCGACGACCGGGTCGAGAGCCTCATCCGCAGCGACGACCCCGACCACCTCACCCGGCGCCGTCGGCTGACCCGGCATTTCACGGTCAAGCGGGTACACGCCATGCGCGACGAGATCCAGCAGGTGGTCGACTCCGCGCTCGACGACCTGCTGGACGCGGGATCGCCCGCCGATCTGGTAGCGCTGGTGGCCCGCCCCGTTCCGGCACGGGTCATCTGCCTGCTGCTCGGTGTGCCCTATGCGGACCACGCCTTCTTCCAGCAGGCGGCCGCCCGGGCCCTGGCGGGCGACGCGGACCCCGCCGACGTGCGGATCGCCCTGCGTGAACTGGGCGACTACCTCGACGTACTCGTCCAGGAGAAGGCGCGTACGTCCGGCGACGACGTCCTGTCACAGCTGGCCCGCGACCTGCTGCTACCGGGCACCGTCGACCGGGCGGAGCTCGTCAATGTCGCCATGACGCTGCTCGTCGCAGGCTTCGAGACCACCGGCAACATGATCGGGCTGGGCACCGCGCTCTTCCTCCGCCATCCCGAGCAGCGGGACCTGTTCATGGCCGGGGACGAGACCCTCGGGGCCAACGCCGTGGAGGAGCTGCTGCGATACCTCTCGGTGGCCCAGCACCCGCGCCAGCTGGCGGTCCAGAGCGCGGTGACCGTCGCCGGATGCCCCCTCTCGCCCGGGGACGGTGTACTGATCTCGCTGCCGTCGGCCAATCGGGATCCGCGGGAGTTCGACTCCCCCGACACGTTCGACATCGGCCGAACCGCCCGCGGGCACCTCGCCTTCAGCCACGGCACCCATCAGTGCCTCGGCCAGGCGCTCGCCCGGCTGGAGCTGCTGCTGACCTTCCGCACCCTGTTCGCCCGGGTGCCCACGTTGCGACTGGCCGACAGTTCCGACGGTTCCGAGGGCTTCGACGTCAACACCCAGAGCCGTGTCCACGGTTTCAACTCGCTCCAAGTCGCCTGGTAGGAGAGCCAATCCGATGAAGATCGACATTGATCAGGACAAGTGCGTCGGCGCCGGCCAGTGTGTACTGGTCTCTCCCGAGGTCTTCGACCAGCGGGACGAGGACGGGGTCGCCGTCCTGCTGACCGAGGATCCCCCGGCCCAGGAGCGCGGCGCGGTCGAGGAGGCCGCCCGGATCTGCCCCGCCGCGGCCATCCGGGTGGACGGCCGGTGAACCGGCACATCGTCGTCGTCGGCGCCGCGGCAGCGGGACTGGCCGTCACGGAGCAGCTGCGCCGCCTCGGTTACGACGGTGACCTCTCGCTCGTCGGCGCGGAGAACCATCCACCCTACGACCGTCCTCCGCTGTCCAAGCGTTTCCTCGCCGGTGAACTGAGCGCAGAGCAGCTCCGGTTGGCTGGGCCCGAAGCCCTGGACCGGCTCGCGCTCTCCATGTACCGCGGCCGCCGGGCGGTCGCCGCCGACCTCGACTCGCGCACCGTCACCCTGGACGACGGGACCCTGCTCACGTACACCGACCTGGTCGTCGCCACCGGCGTCGCTCCCCGCGGGCTCACCGGCACCGGGCCGCCGGACGGTGACGGACAGCCGGGCGACATCGGGCGCCCCGGCCGTGCCGGGACGCTCAAGACCCTGGACGACGCACGGGCGCTGGCCGAGCAGCTACGGCCCGGTCGACGGGTGGTCATCGCGGGTGGCGGCTTCCTCGGTACGGAAACCGCGTGGACAGCCCTTGCGCTGGGGTGCGAGGTCACACTCGTCAACCGCGCCGCGAATCCACTGGCGGTCCTCGGCAGTCACGTCGGCTCCCTGGCCGGTGAGAGGCTGTGTGCGGCCGGCGCCACCCTGCTGAACGGGCGCACGGTCCGAGCAGTGCACCAGCGGGACGGGCTTCCCGAAGCCGGGCGCCCGACCGTCCTGCTGAGCGACGGCACCCGGCTGCCCGCCGATGTCGTACTCGGCGCGATCGGCTCGGAGCCTGCGACGGACTGGCTCGATCCGACCGGACTCGACCTGTCCGACGGGGTGCGCTGCGACGCGGGCGGCCGGGCCGCACCCGGCGTGTACGCGTGCGGTGACGTGGCGTCCTGGTACCACCCCCGCCACGGTGGGCACCTGCGTCTGGAACACCGGATGCACGCCGGCGAGCAGGCGCGGGTCGTGGCCGCCAATCTGCTGGGCGGCACGGAGGTACTGGACTCCGTCCCCTTCTTCTGGACGGATCAGGGACCGCACAAGATCGTCGTGCACGGCCTGCTCACGCCCGGCGCGGAGTTCATGCCCCTTGAGGCCGATCCGGACCGTGACCGCTTCACCGGTGTCTACCGGCTGGACGGCCGACCCGTCGCCGTACTCGCCTGGAACTCACCGAGGGAGGCACTGCGCCTGCGCCGGGAACTGCTCACCGATCCCCGGTCCGCCGGTCCCCCGCCACCCGCGGTGCCTGCGGCCGGGATGCCCGCACCGCAGTAGAACCGCCCGTTCATGTCCATCGGCGCCCGTCGGGTGCCGATCCGTTCAAGGAGCCCCAGTTGTCAGCCAGAACCACCCGCGCGGTGGGACCGGGTGCGGTCACCGCCGTGATCGCGCTGAGCGGCGTCGTGGTGTCGCTCATGCAGACGCTCGTCGTCCCGATCATTCCGCAGCTCCCGCAGTTGCTGCACGCCGAGCCGTCGGACGCGTCCTGGGTGATCACCGCCACGCTCCTCGCGGCCGCCGTGGTGACACCCATATCCGGGCGCCTCGGTGACATGTTCGGCAAACGCCGGATCCTCATCGCCAGCCTCGTCGCGCTCGTCGTCGGCTCCGTGGTGTGCGCCCTGTCCGACAGCCTCGTCCCGGCGATCACCGGCCGGGTGCTGCAGGGCCTGGCCACCGGCGTCATCCCCGTCGGCATCAGCATCCTGCGCGACGAACTGCCCGCCGAGCGCGTCGGCGGTGCCGTGTCCCTGGTCAGCGCGAGCCTCGGGGTCGGTGGTGCGATCGGGCTTCCCGTCTCCGCCGCCATCGTCCAGTACGCCCACTGGCACGTCCTGTTCTGGCTCTCCGCCGGGCTGGGACTGGCCTGCCTCGCCCTGGTGGCCTTCCTCGTACCCGAGTCCCCGAACAAGGCGCCCGGGCGGTTCGACACCCCCGGTGCGATCGGGCTGGCCGTCGGCCTGGTGTGCTTGCTGCTGCCGGTCACCAAGGGCGGCGACTGGGGCTGGACGAGCGGCGCCACGCTCGGGCTGTTCGCGGGCGGCATCGTGGTCCTGGTTCTCTGGGCGGTCTACGAGATGCGCGTCCCCCAGCCGCTGGTGGACCTGCGTGTCACCGTGCGCCGGCCCGTGCTGTTCACCAATCTGGCCTCCGTACTCGTCGGCTTCGCCATGTACGCGATGTCCCTGACCCTGCCGCAGCTGCTCCAGTCGCCCGAGGCCACCGGCTACGGCCTCGGCCAGTCCACGCTCGCGGCGGGTCTCGCCCTGGCACCGGGCGGCCTGGTCATGATGGCCCTGTCACCCGTCTCGGCCCGGATCACCGCCCGGCACGGTGCCCGCTCCGCGCTGCTGCTCGGCGTGGGCGTCATCGGGATCGGCTACGGCGTGGGCCTGCTGCTGATGTCCGAGGTGTGGCAGATCGTCATCACCTCGATGATCGTCAGCGCCGGTGTCGGCATCGCCTATGCCGCGATGCCCGCCCTGATCATGGACGCCGTGCCGCTGACCGAGACGGCATCCGCCAACGGGGTCAACGCGCTCATGCGGTCGATCGGTACCTCCACGTCCAGCGCGGTGATGGCCGCGATCCTGGCGAACATGACCATGCGGCTCGGCCCGGCCTCGGTTCCTGCCGAGCACGGGTTCCGCATGACCTATGTCGTCGCGATGGTCGCCACGGTCGTCGGGCTCCTCCTCACCCTCGCCATCCCGCGCGTCCGGCGCTCTTCCGCGGAGCAGGTCGCCGGGATGGAGGCCGTACAGCCCCGGGCCACCACCGGAAAGCACTGAATCGGCCAGGCCTGCTGAATCGGCCAGGCCTGCGGAACCGGCCAGGCCTGCTGAACCAACAAGCACACAGCACCACAGCACCAACAGGTACGACGAAAGGACATGGCCATGGAACGCCTCAAGGACAAGGTCGCGGTCATCACCGGCGCGGGCAGCGGGATCGGAAGGTCCGCCGCAGAACTGATGAGCCGGCAGGGCGCCCGCGTCGTGGTCGCCGACCACAACGCCCAGGCCGCCGAGGAGACCGCCGCGATCATCGAGGCCGCGGGCGGACAGGCGCTGCCGGTCACCGTGGACGTCACCAACGAGGGCTCGGTCGCCGACATGGTCGCCGCGACCATCAGGGAGTTCGACGGCCTGCACGTCCTGTGCAACCACGTCGGCGGAACGAACCCGCGCAGGGACCTGGACCTGCTCCGCATGGACATGGACGAGTTCGACCGGGCCGTCGCCCTCAATGTGCGCAGCACCCTGCTGGGTTCCCGGCACGCGGTGCCCCACATGATCAGCGCCGGTGGCGGATCCATCATCAACACCGCCTCCGTGGCAGCGCTCGTCGGCGACGTCCTGCAGACCTCCTACGGTGCCGTCAAGGCCGCGGTGGTCAGCATCACCAAGTCGATCGCCGTCCAGTACGGGCCGCAGAACGTGCGCTGCAACGCCATCGCTCCCGGCGCGGTCATGACCCCCGCGCTGGAGAACAACCTCCCCGAGGACGTCGTCGAGGCGCTGCGCAGGGGCAATGCCCTGCCGTACCTGGGCTCTCCCGAGGACATCGGCCACACCATGGTGTTCCTCGCCTCCGACGAGTCGCGCTACCTCACCGGCCAACTCCTCGTCGTCGACGGCGGGATGACCATGCAGTCCTCCGCCGCCCCCGGGCGGCGGGCCATGCTCCCCGGTTAGGATCCGGCCCCGGGGGCGGTGGCGACCGCCCCCGGGCACACCGGCTCGGTAGAATCGGGTCCGGTCGTTGCTGGTGAGGGTTGTTCCTGGGGGGTGGCATGGCGGTCGAGATCGACCTGCCGCTCGGCGAGGACACCGCCCCCGAGGGCCGGGCCAGGGCCGATGCCGATGCTTTCCGGCTCGCTTCCACGCTCACCGAGATCGGCAACGAACATTTTCTGCGGGCAACACTGCCCGGTCCGGCACGCTTCCACCACCGCAGCACCGACCGGCTCATCGGCCGCCCCGGTCACGATCCGGAGGCCGGCGAACCCACCTCCAGCCTCCTGCTGCGCGCGATCCATCTGTGCTTCACCGCCCACCTGCCCCTGAGCCTGTCGCCGGACCTGCTCTGGTACGCGATCGTGCACGAGACGGCCGTCCACATCCGGCTGAACTCCCATACGTATGAGGGGCTGTTCACCAGCACACCAGGCGAGCAGCAGGAGATCGCAGTCCGTGACGATCTGGCGGCGTCGGACTGGGGGCGCTCGATCAACCTGGTCCAGCGGCCGTTGCGTACCCGGATCGGCGACGACGTGGCCGATCTGTTCCAGCCCGCGTTCTCCACCACCACCCCGGACGACGCCACTGCCGCGCTGGTGGCGCTGATGGACGCGGTCAGCCCCTACTACCGCTTCCGGTGGATCTCGCTCTGCGGCATCCCCCGGATCAGGCTGGAGGGCTCCGGCCGGGACTGGCGCCTGCTGGCCGGCCGCGTACGTGAACTGGAGGAGTGGTTCGACGGCCTGCGGCCGTGGTTCAAGGCCCTGCACCCCGTGTTGGACGCGATCAGTGCGACGGCTTCGGGGTGGGGAGCGGACAAGGACTTCTGGCGTTCGCTGTACAAGTGGGAGTCGGCGTCCGGCGGGGACCGGGTCACGGGGTGGATCACCGCCTTCTTCGCCCACCGGTACACCGACGACGGCCCCGTTCCGAAGGAGTCGTTCGGTCCGGGGACTTCCGTGGAGGAGGAGTTTCCCTCGCACCTCTCGCAGGTCCCGTTCCGCTGGCAGACGCCGTCCGGGGATCACCGGATGGCCTTTCTCGGGGGCGTGCTCGGTATCACCCGTGACGGTGAGTGGATCCGCCCCCGGCTCGGTCATGCCGTGGTGGAACTGCTGCCGGCCGACTGCCCGGACAGTGAGCGGTCGGAGGCGGAGCGCGCGGATGACGATTGCGCGGATGACGATTGCCCGCACCTGCCCGTCACCGCGGACTGACGGACCGGTCGGCAGTCCTGGTGTCGGTCAGCGTTCCTGCGAGAGTGCCAGGAGTTCGGCGAAGGTGCCGTCGGCGTGGACCAGGTCCTCGTACCGGCCCTGTTCGGTGATCCGGCCGTGCTCCATCACGACGATGTGATCGGCGATCCTGGTGTTCTCCAGCCGATGGGTGACGACGACCGTGATGCGGTCGCCGGCGATTGCCTTGATCCGTTCGAAGATGCGGTGCTCGCCTCGCGGGTCCATCTGCGAGGTGGGCTCGTCCAGAATCAGGAGTGACGGCCGGCGGTACAGGGCGCGCGAACACGCCAGCCGCTGCCACTGTCCGCCGGACAGCTCCGCACCGCCGAAGACCTCGCGGGCAAGGAGGGTGTCCAGACGGTGCGGCAGTTCCTCGACCGCCTCGCGCATCCCGACCGCGTCGACCGCCTCCCACACGGGTCCGTCGTCGATGGTGCGGGGCTGCCCCAGGTTGACGTTCTCCCGCACCCGTAGCGGCCACTGGGCGAAGATCTGCGGGACCAGCCCCGTACGGCTCCAGACGGTGGCGGGGTCGACCTCGGCGAGATCGGCTCCGTTCCAGGTCACATTGCCCTTGTCGGGCAGGTTGATGCCGGTGAGCAGCCTGGTCAGGGTCGACTTGCCGGAGCCGTTCGTCCCGACGATCGCGAGAATCTGACCGCGCCGCAGCGTCAGCGAGACACCCGCGACAGCCGGTTTCTCCTTCCCCGGGTACTGATAGACGACTTCGTCGAGCCGGATCTCGTCGACCGGACCGGTGACGGCGGTCTTCCCCCGCTTGGGGGCCCGGTCGGCAGCGGCGTCGAGAAAGGCCTGCATGTCGCCGAGGTAGAGGCTGGTGTGGAAGACCGCGGCTCCGTTGATGACGACCTGCGAGAGGGACGCCAGGGTGGTCTGTACCGCGAGTACGGCGGTCGCGGCGATCGCCAGCCCGATCCGGCCGGTCACGGCGAGCCAGGCGAGTGCGGCCCAGGTCAGGACCAGGAAGGCACCGCCGGCCAGGGAGGAGAGCAGCGCGATACGAAGGGTGCGCGGGGCGGCGGCCAGGGTCCGCCGGTCGCACCGTGCGGACAGCGACCGGAACCAGAACAGCAGGTAGTCGGTCATTCCGTTGGCGCGGAGTTCGTCACCGTACTTGGGTGTGGTGGACCACCAGCGCATCATCCCGCGCACGTTGCGGTCGGCCACGTTGGCGTAGTGGATCTCGTAGTCCACGCGGGCGGTCAGGACGGCTCCGATCCCGGCGGGCAGCACAGCGAGGAGCAACAGCGGCAGCATCGCCGGGTTCAGTGCGGACAGGACGCCGCCGGCCGTGATCATCCGGATCAGCGCGGACATGAACCTCTGGGCGTCGGCGACCATCACATGGGTGCGCAGCACGCCCATCTCGGCGGCCTCCTGACGGTCCGCGAACCCGTGTTCCGAGTACGCCGCGGCTTCCACCCGGCAGACCGCCTCGACCAGGGCGGTGTCCGTCTCGGTGGTCAGCATCGGGGTGATGCGCCGCTCGGCGTACGCCCCCAGCGCCCCCGCTGCCCGTGCGAGGGCGGCGGCGACGGCCACCAGGAGGAGCGCGGGCAGGGCGTCGTGCAGCCGGTCGGCCACGGCTCCGGTGCCGAGCACGGGCTTCATCGCCCGCGCTGTCGCCGTCAGGAGGGCGGCCGCGGCCAGTCCCGTCGCCAACTGGCACCCGAGCAGCAGCTGCACCGCCCGGCGGTCGGTCTGCCATGACAGTCGGGCGATCCGGCGCAGGACCCGTGGAATCTGCCCGCACATCTTCCGGAAGGAGACCTCGGCGAGCGGATTGACCGCGTACTGCCCGCTGTAGTCGATCTCCGCCGGAAGCGGTGGGGGTGGGAGTGGGGGTGACGCCGTGAGCTGCTGTTCCTCTGTGCCGATCGAGGTCAAGTGAGCCTCCTGAAAGGTCGCTTGGGCATGTCATGAAGCTCAACGACAGGGCAGATTTTTCGAACACATGTATTTGAGCCGAGGCGGATTCCGTACGGCAGAGCGAGAAGCGGAGCGTGCGGGATGCACCGACCGTTGCCGTGTACGGGGACGGCTCGGAGCGATGTTGGCCGAAACGCCGTCGACTCCCGCACAGAGGACAGGAGCCGACGCGGGGACGGGTGGACAGGGGCTGACATGAGCACGGGAACCGACATGAGCACAGGATCTGACATGAGGGCGTCTGCCTCGCGGCCTACGGGGCGGCCGGCGCTCCACCCGGTTCGACGAGCACCCGGCGGGCACGGGCCGGGCGGCCCCGGCAGGCCCGTGCCTCTTCCCCGGTCCGTCGCAGTGGACGACACTCGTCGCAAGATCACAGCACTCTGCGACGGGGAGATCGGGGTGGGCACATGCGGGGTCTCGTACTGCGGCTGGCCGGGCTCAATGCCGGGGCGGAGAGCGCCATGCGGTTGATCGGCTTCTTCGACACCCTCGTCGAACAGCGGCTGGGGCTCGACGGGGTACTGGGGACGGCGGCCCGGGTCGCCGGGTGTCCGGTCGGTCTGGCCGGTCCCGGTCCCGACGGTCTGGCGGCCGGGCCGGACGGCAGTACCCGGCCGGGCGGGCCTCTTCCGGGCGCGGCCGTACGGGAGCTGCGCGGCGGGCAGTGTGCCTGGCTGGCACGTGAGGGTGGGCCTCAGCCCTTGGACGGGTTGTTCCTGGAGCGGCTGGCACTGGCCTGCGACACCGTGCTGAGCCGTCGGGGGAATGAGGCGGTGCCGCTCGACCCGGCGCTGCTGGAGACCGCCATCAGCTCCACCGCCCCGCTGCCCGAGCGGGCACGCGCACTGCGTTTGCTGGGTTTCGCCCCTTCGGGCCAGTTCACCGTCCTGGCCGTCGACGGCGGGCACGGCCCGCAGGGGCTGGTGCCGGTCCTCGAACGGCTCCCCACCGCCCCGGCGGGGCGGCGCCGCACGGCCGCGCTGGGCCCGGTGCACGCGGTGGCCGTGGCGGGCCCGCTGCCCGAGCGGCTGCTCGCCCCAGCGGGTTTCCGGATCGGAGTCGGCCCCGAGGTCACGGCGACGGAGGCGCCGCGTTCCTGGGAGGGCGCGATGCGGGCGCTGCGGTTCGCGGGAACCTCGCGCTCGGATGTGGGGCTGGCTCCGGTCGCGGAGGAGCCCGCCATCTACCACTCCTCGCTCGGCGCCTTCGAGGTGCTCGCGAGGGAACTGTCCGGGCCGGCCATCGCCGGCATCGGGGACCTGGACGTCCTGGACGCGCTCGCGGCGGAACCGGGCAGCGGCCCGGAGCTGCTGACCACCCTGGAAGTCCTGGTGCAGGCGGGTTCGCTGCGCGCGGCAGCGCGGGAACTGCACCTGCACCACAACTCGGTGGCGGTCCGGGTCGCCCGGGCGGAGGCCGCGCTCGGCTACGGACTGGGCGAGACGGTGGGCCGCTTCCGCCTCGCGCTGGCCCTCGCCCTGCGCCGGCTGCGGGACAACCCGGCGTAGCGCCGACCACGCAGGCAGCGCGGCAGAGAGCCAAGAGGACGGGACGGGAAAGGAAGGGGGATGAGAGAAGAGAGAGAAGGGAGGCCAAGGAAAGGAAGGGAAGAGGAGGCCGTCGAACGGACATGTCCCTGTCCCCTTCCTCTCCCCGGCGCAAGCCGCCAACCGGCTCGGACGGGGGCGGATCGCGCGCCACCCGGCTCATGACCCGGTCGGGGCGGCGGACACAGACTGACGGACGTCAGCAGCGGTTCTCCCGGGCGGTCCAGTTCTCCGTCCGGGGCCGCTCCGTGCCGTCCGCCGGAGGCCCCCGTGCCCCTTCCCCTGCCCGTGGATCCCGAACTCGCCCCGTGGCTCGCCCTGCTGCCCGCTCTCGATGTCGGTGATGCCGCCGCCGCGCGGGCCACCGTGGAGGCGATGGGCGCCGCCGCGCCGCCCTTCGTCGTCCCCGAGGACGTCGAGGTGAGCGCGCACAGCGTTCCGGGGGCGCCGGACGCCCCCGGGGTTCCGTTGACGGTCTTCCGTCCGACGGGGGCCGGGACCGCGCTGCCCGCCGTGCTCTACGTGCACGGCGGCGGGTTCATCCTGGAGGAGGGGGACGGGGACCGGGCCCTCGCCGCACGCTGGGCGGCCGACCTGGGTGCCGTTGTCGTCTCCGTACGCTACCGCCTGGCTCCCGAGCACCCCTATCCGGCCGCCACCGACGACTGTTACGCCGCTCTGGAGTGGCTGGCCGGGAACACCGCGGGCCTGGGGGTGGACCCGGCCCGGATCGCCGTCGCGGGGATCAGTGCCGGGGGCGGTCTGGCCGCCGCACTCGCCCTGCTGGCCAGGGACCGCGGCGGACCGGCACTGTGCTTCCAGTTGCTGGACATACCCGAACTGGACGACCGCCTGGAGACACCCTCGATGCGGGAGTTCACCGGCACACCGGTGTGGAACCGTCCCAACGCCGTACACAGCTGGCGGGCCTATCTCGGGGCGGACCGCGACCCCGACGACCCGGTACCGGCCTATGCCGCGCCCGCCCGCGCCGAGGACCTGACGGGGCTGCCGCCCGCGTACGTCGCGGTCAGCGACCTCGATCCGCTGCGCGACGAGGGCCTCGACTACGCCCGACGTCTGGTGCAGGCCGGTGTTCCCACCGAACTGCACCTGTTTCCCGGCACCTTCCACGGCGCGGCGGGCTTCATGCCCGACACCGCCGTGACCCGCCGCATGACCGAGGGTGCGCTGGGCGCGCTGCGCCGCGGCCTCTCCGTCTGACACACCCCACTCCCCCGCAAGGAGCCGCACATGACCGACTCAGCAACCTCCGTACCGGAGTACGACGCACTCGTCGTCGGCGCCGGGTTCGGCGGCCTCTACGCCCTGTACCGGCTGCGCGCGCACGGGTTCAGCTGCCACGCCTTCGAGACGGGCGACGACGTCGGCGGCACGTGGTACTGGAACCGCTATCCAGGAGCCCGCTGCGACGTCGAGAGCCTGGACTACTGCTACTCGTTCTCCCCCGAGCTGCACGCGGAGTGGGACTGGTCCGAACGCTTCGCCACCCAGCCCGAGATCCTGCGCTATGCCCGACACGTCGCGGACCGCTTCGACCTGCGGCCGATGATCTCATTCCAGACCCGGGTGGCCTCGGCCGTCTGGGAGGAGGAGACCAGGACCTGGCTCCTGACCACCGATGACGGCCGCCGTGCCCGGGCGAGGTTCCTGGTCACCGCCGTGGGCTGCCTGTCCGCGTCCCGCGTGCCCGACCTGCCCGGTCTCGGCGGCTTCGGCGGCGAGGTGCACCACACCGGCCGCTGGCCGCACGCGGGCGTCGATCTGGCCGGCAAGCGCGTGGCCGTCATCGGCACCGGCTCCTCGGGCATTCAGGCCGTACCCGAACTCGCGGCGGAAGCAAGCCACTTGACGGTATTTCAACGAACGCCCAACTACAGTCTCCCGGCCCGCAACCGGCCGCTGTCGGGCCGGGAGAACTGGCGGGCCAAATCGGAGCTGGAGGAGTTGCGCACGTATGCCCGTTCCGGATTCTCCGGCTTCTACATCGCCTCCACCGGCCGCTCGGCCCTCGATGTGGGCGACGCGGAGCGCCGGGCCGTCTTCGAACGCAAGTGGGCCATCGGCGGGACCGAGATCATGTCGGTCTTCAGCGACATACTGACGGACGGGAAGGCCAACGAGCACCTCGCCGAGTTCGTCCGCGAGAAGATCCGGGACGCCGTGGACGACCCGGAGACGGCACGGAAGCTCGTTCCGCTGGACTACCCCATCGGCACCAAGCGCATCTGCGTCGACACGGGCTACTTCTCCGCGTACAACCGGGAGAACGTCGACCTCGTCGACCTGCGGGCCGAACCGCTCGTGGAGATCACCGAGAACGGCATCCGCACCGAAACCGGCGCCTACCCGGCCGACGTGCTGGTGCTGGCGACCGGTTTCGACGCCATGACCGGACCGCTCACCCGTATCGACATCCGCGGTTCGGGCGGCCGGGCCCTGAAGGAGCAGTGGGCCTCGGGACCGCGCAGCTACCTGGGCCTGGCGGTGGCCGGCTTTCCCAACCTGCTGACGGTCACCGGACCGGGGAGCCCGTCGGTGCTGGTCAACATGGTGCGGGCGGTCGAGCAGCACGTCGACTGGATCGTGGACTGCCTGCGGCGGCTGCGCGAGGACGGGGTGGACCGGATCGAGGCGCGGCCCGAGGCACAGGACTCCTGGGTCGCCCATGTCAACGAGGTCGCCGACACGACCCTCTACCCGCGCGCCGATTCCTGGTACGTGGGTGCCAACGTGGAGGGAAAGGCACGGGTGTTCATGCCGTACGCGGGTGGGCTCAACCACTACCGGGAACGGTGCGAGGAAGTCGCGCGGTCCGGCTACCGGGGCTTCGCTCTCGGTACGGGGGTCTCGGCATGAGGCGGGACACACTGAGGCTGGACGGGCGCTCCGTCGTCGTCACCGGCGCGGGCCGGGGCCTCGGCCGGGCCTACGCCCTGGATCTCGCGAGGCGCGGCGCCCGTGTCGTCGTCAACGACCTGGGGACGGCTGCGGACGGCACCGGGGGCCGGGACGCGGGCCCGGCGGCGCAGGTCGTCGCGGAGATCCGGGCGGCCGGCGGAACGGCCGTCGCGAGTACCGCGGACGCGAGCGGCGTCGAGGGGACGCGCTCACTGATCGCTCTGGCACGTGCCGAGTTCGGCTCGGTCGACGGGATCGTGGCGAACGCCGGAATCTACCGGCCGGGACTGGACTTCACCGACATCGACGAGGCGCTGCTGGAGCGGATGACGGCCATTCACTCCCTCGGCGCCTGGCGACTGGTACGGGCCGCCTGGCCCCACTTCACGGAGCGCGGCCGGGGCCGGATCGTCCTGGTCACCTCGTCGGCGGGTCTCTACGGCATGGCGGGGAACGCCGCGTACTCCCTGCTCAAGGCGGGGATCGTGGGGCTGACACGGACGCTGGCCGCCGAAGGCGCCCCGTACGGCATCCGCGTCAATGCCGTGGCCCCGGTGGCCTGGTCGCGGATGTCGGCGGCGACCGAGGGCGTCCCGCCGGAGGTGCTGGAGCGGATGCGGGAGGAGGCGCCGCCCGAGGCGGTCGCGCCGGTGGTGGCCGCGCTGCTCGCGGACGGGGTGCCGGTCACGGGCGAGGTGCTGAGCGCCGGGCGCGGACGGTTGGGCCGGGTACTGACGGGTGAGACCCCGGGCATCCGCTCGGCGGACGGCGGTCCGCTGCTCGCGCAGGACCTCACCGAGCGGATCGACGAGCTCCTGTCCGTGGACAGGATGGTGTACCCGGCCTCGGCACACGAGACTCCCTGATCTCTCCGGCCTCCCCGAATGGGGGCGCGGGTGGGGTGGTTCGGGTGGGCGGCAGGGGGCTCCCTCCCGCGCCGCCCGTCCCGGCACACGGGCTGGGGCCTCTCCGGCAGGGAACCTATGGGCGCCGCACAGGGCCGTACGGAGCCGGCGCCGGGTGGCGCGACTGTCGAGGCGGATGCCGAACCCTCCGGGAAGGGTGCTGCCCGCCCGCAGGCCCGAGGGCAGGCGTGAGGCGTCGAGCCCGTCGCACCGGGCGGCGGGAGTGCCCGGTTCCCCGGCCGCGAGAATGCCCGGTTCATGGCGCACCGACCACCAGGAGTGTCATGACGCGCCACGGCAGGGGATCCTCCCTCCGGCCGTGACCCCGGGTTCCGGTTCCGGCGGCCCGACCGGGCACACGCGCACCAGGCAGAGAATTTTGCACATCACGCAATTTTGCATAGCATGCACTTCATGAGTGCCGACAACACCGCCAACGCCGACGACCCGGCCCTCGGGCTGCGCGAGCGCAAGAAGCGCGCGACGCGCAACGCACTGGCGGACGCGGCACTGCGCATGGCCGCGGACCGCGGGATCGAGCACGTGACCGTGGAAGCGGTCACCGATGCGGTCGGCGTGTCCGTGCGCACCTTCTTCAACTACTTCGCAGGTCTTGAGGACGCGATCACCCGCCCCGCCCAGGACAACGCCGAGCGGATCCGTCGGGCGGTGCTCGACGCGCCGGACGAACTCACGGCGCTCGATGCCCTGCGCCAGGCGATCGGCCAGGAACTCGCCCACATCGAGGAGGACCACGAGCGCTGGGAGCTCCAGATGGCGTTGCTCAGGACCAGCCCCTCGCTGCTGCCCGGCTTCCTGGCCGCCCGGGGCGCTGACGAGCGCGCGCTGATCGCCGCCGTGGCCGAGCGCCTCGGCCAGGATCCCGAGTCCGATCTCCACCCCAGGCTCCTCGCACACGTGACGCTCGCCGCCGTGCGCGCCGCCGTCGAGCTCTGGGTGGCCTCCGGCCGTACCCGTACGTTCCAGAGCATCTACCACGAGGCGTTCGCCTCGCTGGCCGCCGGCCTGGGCGACTGAAGCACATTCGAAGGTCCCGCACCGGGGCCGTACACCCGAGAATCCAGAGAATGAGGAACGCCAGCCGATGAGCGCTGCCGTCACACCCGAAGCCGGCACGGCCGGTGCGCCCGAGGGGGCCGCACCAGCCATGTCGCGTCGTCAGATACTCCAGGCCATGTCGGGCCTGATGGCCGGCATGTTCGTGGCCATCCTGGCCTCCACCGTGGTCTCCAACGCGCTTCCCCGGATCATCGCCGACCTCAACGGCACCCAGTCCTCGTACACCTGGGTGGTCACCGCCGAGCTTCTGGCGATGACGGCGACCGTCCCGATCTGGGGCAAGCTGTCCGACCTGTACGACAAGAAGCTGCTGATCCAGCTGTCCCTCTCGATGTTCGTCGTCGGCTCGCTCGTCGCCGGCTTCTCGCACAGCGTCGGCCTGCTCATCGTGAGCCGTGTGGTCCAGGGCATCGGCGCGGGCGGCCTCACGGCGCTCGCCCAGGTCGTGATGGCCGCGATCATCCCGCCGCGTGAACTCGGCCGCTACTCCGGCATCTTCGGCGCCGTGTTCGCCGTCGGCACCGTCGCGGGACCGCTCATCGGCGGTGTGCTGGTGGACACCTCCTGGCTGGGGTGGCGCTGGTGCTTCTTCATCGGTGTGCCGTTCGCTCTGCTGGCGATCGTGCTGCTCCAGCTCACCCTGAAGCTGCCCACGGTCCGCAGAGAAGTGAAGATCGACTATCTCGGCGCCGTACTCATCATGAGCGGGGTCAGCGCACTGCTGCTCTGGGTGACCCTCGCCGGCAACCGGTTCGACTGGGCCTCGTGGCAGACCGCCGCACTGGTCACCGCCGGTGTGGTCCTGCTGCTCGCCGCGGTACTGGTCGAGTCCAAGGTCCAGGAACCGATCATCCCGCTGGACATCTTCCGCAACCGCACCGTGGCACTGACGACCGTGGCGAGCCTGCTGGTGGGCGTGGCCATGTTCGGTGGCACGGTGTTCCTCTCCCAGTACTTCCAGATCTCGCTCGGCAAGACGCCGACCGCCGCGGGTCTGATGAGCCTGCCGATGATCCTCGGTCTGATGATCTCCACGACCGTCGCCGGGCAGATCATCTCCGCCCGGGGCAAGTGGAAGGGCTTCCTGATCGCGGGCGGGATCATCATGACCGCGGGCATGGGTCTGCTGTCCACGATCAGCGCGGACTCCTCGTTCGGACTGCTCAGCGTCTACATGGTGGTGCTCGGTGTGGGCGTCGGGATGCTGATGCAGAACCTGGTGCTGGCGGCCCAGAACGACGTACCCGCCTCGGAGCTGGGAGCTGCGACCTCGGTGCTGTCGTTCTTCCGCAGCCTCGGTGGAGCGATCGGCACGAGCGCGCTGGGTGCCGTGCTCAGTCACCGGGTGGCCGGCGAGATGGCCAAGGGCTTCGGTGGGGCGGCGGACAACGGGGGCGCCGGCCACGGCGTTCCCGACCTCTCCAAGCTTCCCGAACCGGCCCGGGAGATCGTCGAGCACGCGTACGGGGTCGCGACCGCGGATGTCTTCCTGATCGGAGCCCCCTTCGCGTTCCTCGCCCTGGTCGCGGTGCTGTTCATCAAGGAGAAGCCGCTCAAGACGCAGAGCGGCATGGAACGGCTCGCGCAGGAGAACGCCGCTGCGGTGGAGTCGACGCACTGATCCCGAAGGGGCGCCGAGAGCGCCGGCCCGTACCGATCGGCCGATCGGTGCGGGCCGGCGCTCTCGGCCGTCAGTCGGTGGGAGAGACCGGCCGGGCGCCCGACGGCGCTCCGCGGCTGATTTTCCTTCCGGTGGAACGGTTGCCGATGAGCGCCTGCCGGATCTGCGCCGCCGTCGCCCGCGCGTGTTCCGAGGTGGAGATCGCCTCCGCCGTGGCGGGGACGAAGCGGTGGGCCGGCCGGCGGCAGTAGGGGCAGGGCGCTCCGTCGGCGAGGAGGTAGCCGTCCTCGCACGCCCGGTTCGAACAGCTGCCGGGGCATACGAGCGCCTCGGCGATCTCCTGGGGCGCCCAGCGGCGACGGTTCTCCTCGTCGCGTTCATGGACCGCGTGCGACCAGCGGTTGCTCCAGCGCCTCTCGATACGGTCGAGGAGCTGGGCGGCCGTGCGGTGCTTGAGCTCCTCGAACAGGATGTCGGGCAGGGTGCGTGGAACCCGGTGCCCGAGGGCCTGGAGCAGCGGCTGGGGAAAGCCCTGCATGATGAAGCGGATCGGGTCGTTGCCCGGGCTCTGCTTCCACTGCTGGCAGTGGCAGGCTCCCCCGTCCGGCAGCGGGCTGTGGCAGCGGGTGCACAGTCCGCGGCAGTCCACGCAGATCCCGTCGTTGAGCCCGTCCAGGTGCGACGCGGGCGCTCTGCCGCATTCGCGGCAGCAGGCCGCGCACGGCCCGCACAGCCGCTCGTTGCCCTGCTGGGTAGTCCAGTTCCGCTGCTGGCAGCGGCAGCACAGGCTGGTGTTGCAGTAGTCGCTGTGCTCGCCGTTGTGCCGGCCGAGGGGAGCGAAGGACATGATGCTTCCTCTTTTCGTGCCCGCGCACGTATTGCTCCGTACAGACTACGGGCTGCCCCGCGGTGGCCGGCGGACGAGCGTTCAGGCGTCCTCCTCGATGAACCGGCGCAGTTCCCGGGCGAGTGCCGCCGGGTTGTCCATGGGGACCAGCGTGCCGGCCTCGGGGATCTCGACGTATCGCCCCCGGGGCAGCAGTTCGGCCAGGCGCCGGCCGGTCCTGTGCGGCATCATCCGGTCCTCCGCGCCCCAGGCCACCAGTGCCGGCCGGTCGAAGTGCCGCAGCCGTTCGGCGGCCCGCAGATAGGTGTCCTTCCGGGTGGAGCGCAGAAAGCGGGCGAGGTCCGCGCGGACGGCCCGGTCGGTGAGCAGCGGCCGGTACCAGCGGCGCACCCGCTCGTACGGGATCCCGCGCGCCGTCATGCCGCCCAGTGAGCTGCGCATCGACACCAGGAAGGGCACCCGGAACGACTGGAGCAGCAGGAACAGCCCGCCCGGCACCCGGCTCGCCGCCAGCAGGGTGCGGCCCTGGACGCCCGGCGGGTAGTTGTCGAGGGCTTCGCAGGAGGTGAGTACCAGCCGGGCGATGCGCTCGTCGCGCACGCCGGGCAGGAGCTGAGCGGTACCCGCGTCGTTCTGGACCAGCGTGACCGCACGCAGGTCCAGCCGCTCCAGGAATTCGGCGAGCAGGTCCGCGACCCCCTGGGCGGACAGATCCGCCGACGGCCGCATCGGGTGGCGGTGACTGCCGAGCGGCAGGACGGGGACCACCACGCGAAAGTCCTCGCGCAGCTCCGCCACGATCGCGTCCCAGACCGATTCGTCGAAGGCGAGGCCGTGGACGAGCACCACGGTCTCTCTCGCTCCGTCCCCGGTGCCCGCATGGATACCGGTGTCGGCATCGATGTCGGTACTGGTGTCGGTGTACTCGATGGTTCCGGCGCTCAGTTCGATCTCCGGCATCGCGTGGCCTCCCCATGACCGTTACTTGATAGACCGATCTAGTGAGAGACTATCCGGCATGAGGACCACCGGCGACACCAGGCAGCGGATCGTCACCGCCGCCACCGAACTCTTCCGGCGGCAGGGCTACGCGGCGACCGGCATGAAGCAGATCGTCGCGGCGGCCGGGGCTCCGTACGGCTCGGCGTACCACTTCTTTCCGGGTGGCAAGGGCCAGCTCGGCGAGGAGGTGATCCGTACCTCCGGAGCCGCGTATCTGGAGCTGATCGGCAGTCTGTTCGCCGATCCCGAGGCGGATCCGGCAGCCGCCACCGCCGCCGCCTTCACCGGCGCGGCCGAGACTCTCCGGGAACTGGACTTCACCGACCCGTGCCCGATCGCCACCGTGGCGCTGGAGGTCGCCAGTACGCACGAGGGGTTGCGTCGCGCGACGGCGGACGTCTTCGCCTCGTGGGTCGATGCCCTCGCCGGCTTCTACGCCGGGGCGGGCATCGAGGCGCAGACCGCCCGGGACACCGCCGGTTCGGTGATCGCCCTGCTGGAAGGGGCCTTCATGCTCGGCCGCGCGGCCCACGACACGGCTCCGGTCCTCGCGGCGGCCAGGGCGTCCGCCGCGATCGTCCGCGATGCCCTGGGCCCGGCCGGGTAGCGTCGGCCCGGGCGGAGTCTTCCGGCCGTCAGGTGGTGGCCAGGAGCAGGCCTTTCTGCTGCCGGCCCAGCTGCTCGACACCGGATCGACCTGAACGTGCATCGCCCACCAGAGTGCGACCGGCACGGCTGTGCTGTCCGGTCCCCCGGTCTGCCTGTCTGCCGGTCTGCCACGACGTTCTCTCCTGCACACTGCGGGAAAGCCGGATCCCGTCGACCCGATCCACCTGGTGGGCGCGGACTGCGAGGCCGGTGCGTCGTGCGCGTCACCGGGCGTCCACCGCCGGAAGCGGCCGATGTCAGACAGGGCCGCGTCCGATTTCCGCCAGCACCGGGACGGGCGGCTGCGGATGCTGGAGCCATGACCACCACTTACGAGGTGCGGGCCATCGACCCCACCGTACTGAAGCAGCTTCGGGAGCGGGACGACGCCGGCCGTGCCCGGACGCCCGTCACCGATCCGGAGGGCGGTGCCCCGCTGCGCTGCTGTCTGCGGCACAGCGAGGCGGGTGAGCGGATCGTCCTCGTCTCGTACGCGCCGTTGCGGCGCTGGGCGGCAAAGACGAATGCCGAGCCCGGACCGTACGACGAGTGCGGTCCGGTCTTCGTCCACGCCGAGGGGTGCGACGGACCCGGTTCCGGCACCGCATACCCGGTCGAACTCCACGGTGCCCGACGGGTGTTGCGCGCCTACGACGACCAGGGACACATCCTCGGCGGGCGGCTGATCGAGATCCCGAAGGAGCGGGCGGCCGAGGTGGACGACGCGCTGCACGAGGTCTTCGCCGATCCGGAAGTGGCCCTCGTGCACGTCCGTGCGGTCGAGTTCGGCTGTTTCATGGTCGAGGCACGGCGCCGGTAGACGAGGCGGAGGGTGCTGCTCCGCACAGCCGAGCGGTCGGGCGGGCGAGTGTGTCCGGCCGTCCCCGCGGCGCGGGCGGCGGCCGAGGCCGTCACCCCGGGCCCGACAGCCGGAGTCATGCGCCTGCACCGCCGACAGCGCGGGCACATGTTTCCGGCGCCGCTGGGGGTGAGGAGCACTCGGGTCTGCGACAGCCTCGTCCGCCGACGCTGTGCAGTAACTCCGCCTCCCCAGCGGCACGCCCAGCCTGCCGCACGAAACGGCGCCCCGGCGTGCGTTGAACCGCAGGTCGGTACACGTATCTGTGCCGCCGGACCCGTCTCACCCCGATGGCGTCGGCATACGTACCGGCGAGGTGACCGAGGTACGTACGACTGCGGGGCGCGACCGTGACCCGTCCTCGCCCGGACCCGAGCCCGCTCGCCGCTCATCGGTCTGCCGTGGATATTGGGTGGCCGGTACGACCGCCGGTGGTGATGATCACGGCATGCATGTCTTCCTGGAGACCGAGCAGCTGGTGCTGCGCCCGTTCACCGACACCAGCAGCGACGTGGATGGTCTGTTCGCGCTGGACAACGACCCCGATGTCATGCGCTTCATCAACGGCGGCCGGCCGACAAGCCGTGAGGCGATCCGGACACAGACGCTGCCCCGGCTCCTCCACGACCATCCGTGCTTCGGCACCCGTGGCTACTGGGCCGCCGACGAGAGGGCCACCGGGACGTTCCTGGGCTGGTTCGCGTTCCGCCCGGTCGATGAGCAGAGCCCGTTCGTGGTCGAGCTCGGCTACCGGCTGAACAAGGCGGCCTGGGGCAAGGGGTACGCCACCCAGGGTTCACGGGCCCTGATCGACAAGGGGTTCACGGATCTCGGGGTGCAGCGGGTCACCGCGAACACGATGACGGTGAACACCCGGTCCCGGCGGGTGATGGAGAAATCGGGGCTGGCGTTCCTCCGGACCTTCGTCGAGGACTGGCCGGAGACGATCCCGGGCTCCGAGCACGGTGACGTCGAGTACGAACTCGTCCGGGCCGACTGGGAGCGGGAGCGGCGCCGGTAGCCGTCGCCGATGTGCCGCGCCGGCCGGCGGACCGGGCCGCCGGGAACCGGCGGCCCGTCAGCGGTTCGCCCTGTTCAGCGGTTCGTCGGGATCAGCGGTTCGTCGGGATCAGTCCGTGGCCGCACCGTCGTGGTCCTCGGACCGCTGCCGGGCGCGGCTGAACTCACCGGTGCCGACCCGGGCGGCGAGGGTGTCGTCGGGGCCGGAGAGCAGCGAGCCGTAACCGGTGGCGGCCCACAGGCTGCGTTCGGCGGGCACCTCGAAATAGGGGACGGTGCGGCCCCGGTCCCGGACCGCGAGCACCTGTGGCGAGCGGCGGGCGCGCAGGGCCTGGCCGCAGTCCTCGCAGACGGCGACGTCCACCCGCTCCCGGCGGCCGAGCGGGCGCCAGGTGGTCCGGCGGACGGCGGTGCCGTGCCGGGGGTCGAAGAAGCACAGCGGGAGGCCGGGGGCCGGGACCAGCGCGGAGCGTCCTTCTTCGACCAGGGCCAGCACTCCGACCAAGTCGGGGAGGCCCCGCCCCGCGTCCAGCACCCGGCCGGCCGCGTCGTAGGCGTCCAGGGCACGGCTCAGGCCCGGGGTGTCGGCGCCGTCGGCCTGTTCCACGGCCTCGCCCAGGGCGAGCAGCTCGGCGGCGGCCCGGAGGCGCATCCCCGCCTCGTCGGCGGCCTGGTCGGCGGCGAAGACGGCGTCGGGGAAGCTGAAGACGGTGTGCCGGGGCGAGCGGCGGCGGCGCATCACGAAGGCGGCACCGGCGACGGCGAGGACCAGCACCGCGACGACCGCGAGCAGGGTTGTCGAGCCGCCGCCGGAAGCGTGCTCCTCGTCCTTCGGTCGGGCCGAGTACTCCTTGTCGATCCTGGCGGTCTCGGCCTCGTAGACCTCGGTGCCGTTGCCGGCCTTGATCAGTTCCACGGCCTTGGCGACCCGGGCGGCAAGGCCGGCGTCGTCGAGTTCCCTGAGGAAGCCGACGGCGGAGACGGCGTCGCGGGTCTGATGGGTGTCGGCCGGCCACTCGGTGCCGGTGAGCCGCTTCCCGTACTCGTCGGTGGTGATCAGGATCAGCTTCTGCTCACCGAGCCGTTCCTTGACCACCGCGGCGAGGGTGCCTGCGTCGCCGTCGAAGGCGTCGCCCTTCTTCAGGGGGACCAGCACCACCTTGATCGGCAGGCCGGTCGCGGCGATCCGGTCGACGAGGGCCTGCTCCTGGGTCGGGTCGACCGCGGCCGCATACGACGGGTCGACGTGGACGGGGTCCTTGGCCAGCGATTCGGCGATCGTCGCGGCGGTCGGTCCCGTACCCGCGGTCTCCGCCCGGGCGGGGGCGCCGGTGCCGAGCAGAGAGGTGCAGGCCAGCAGCAGCGCGGTCAGCAGTCCGGCGCCGCGGCCCCGGAGGGCGCCGACCTGGCGGAAGCGGCTCGGCCGGTCACTGCTCGGGGGGTTGCTGGTCGGGTGGTTGCTGGTCGGGTGGTTGCTGGTCGGCCGTTCGCCGGTCGGGCGGTCACTGCTCAGGTGGATGCTGGTCGGCCGTTCGCCGGTCGGGCGGTCACTGGACACTGGCGGACTCCCTGGCCCTGAGGATGAGTGCTTCGAGCCCTTCACGGGCGGCCGGCAGGACCTGCCCGGCCCCGTCCCAGGCGGTCCGGGAACGACTGTCCGCGCCAGGCAGGCTCAGCAGACGTTCAGCGGCTTCGTGTTCGCGGGCGGCCCGGTCGGCGGTGCTGCGGCCGGCGCCGCTGCCGCGGAGGGCATGGTGGCAGGCGGGACACAGCCGTGCGGACCTGGGGCCGATGCCGATGTCGGCGAACCATCCGGGGACCTTGCCCCCGGTGGCCGCGCCGTGCAGCGGGTTGAGCCGGCAGAGGCCGGCGTCGGGTTGCCCCTGGAGTGCGGCGAGCCCGGCCCGGGCGAGCACCGCGACGGCGGCCAGGTTGCCCGCCTCCGTGGTTCCGTCCGGGTGCTCGTCACCGGAGTCGGCCAGCAGCCCGGCGGCGTCCAGGCAGTCCCAGGCGCGGGCGCGGCCGGGCGCGGCCTGGTCGGCGGCGGCCAGCCGCCCGGTGAGTTCGCGGACGTCGGCAGTGGCCCAGGAGCGCAGTTGCCGGACAGACGGCAGCGCTGTGGCGTGCCCGGGCCCGGAGTGCTGCGCCGGCGAGGGGTCGGCCGCGCCCGCGCGGCGGGAACGCAGCACGGCCCGGGCGACGGCGATCACCAGCCAGGCGATCAGCAGCAGCACGCCCAGCAGCATCGTTCCGAGCATGAGCCCGGGGCCGAAGTCGCTGCTGAACAGGGCGGGCAGCCGATTGTCGTGGAGCGGGGGAAGCTCGGTGTCCTGGGGCGCCGAGTCGTAGCCCCTCTCCGGCCGGGCGGCGGCGACTGCGTCCAGGGTCTGCTCCAGGCGTGGCACCACCCGCAGGTCGCCGTCCCTGCGGTACTCGGGGTAGCTGACGCCGGACGGCAGACGCCTGAAGCGGCGTGAGGAGTCCTGGTCGGTACCGAAGGTCTCCAGGTCGATCCGGCCGGACACCGGATCGATCAGCACGTAGACGCCGTTCTGGCCGGTGCGTTGGTGGACCCGGGCGAGCAGGGTGCTGCTGACGCCGCCGCTCTCGTCGTCGCTGCCGGTCGTCGTGGCCAGTACGTGAACCGGGCCCCTGGGGGCGAGTTCGGCGATCCGCTGCCGGATCGTGGGGAGGTCGGCGGCGGTCAGCACGTACGCGGTGGACGGGTCCTGGTAGACCGGCCCGTCGGCGAGCCCGGCGGCTACTTCCTCCACCCGCGCGTTCAGGTCGTCCTGGGTGACGTCGAGATACGGGCTGTCGACGGTCTGCGGGAAGACGGTGGGCGCGGCCAGCACCACGGCGACCGCGGCGGCCACCGTGGCCACCACCGTCACGGGAAGCACACCACGTCGGCGGTAGGCGGGCCAAGTGGTACGGGCCGGGGCCTTCGACTTCGCAGCGGCCTTGCCAAAACTCTTGCCCGAGCCCGCACCGGACCCCTTGCCGGACCCCTTGCCCGAGCCAGTACTGGACCCCTTGCCCGAACTCGCACCGGACCCCTTGCCCGAGCCCTTCCCGGACCCCTTCTCCAGGCGGACGGCCGGGGCCCGCGAGCCGGTTGCCTTCTGCGGGCCGGTCGGCTCCGGCCGGTCGGAGCGGCGCCGGGAGAGCCGGATGCCGAGGGCCAGGACCAGGCCGGGGATCACCACCACGGCCAGGCCGAGCAGCAGGTTCTGGTTCTGCCGGTCGGTGGAGCTGATGTACAGGTCGGGCGAGCCGTCCTCGTGGTAGCGGTCGTACAGCTCGTCGGCCCTGGCGGCGGCCCGGTCGTGGCCGGAGGCGATCGCGTCGGCGAAGGACTCGAACGCGGCGAGCGGGCCGGCCCCGTGCGGGGTGCCGTACAGGGCGATACGGCCGGCCTCCTCGACCGGGACGTCGACGCCGAACGCGGAGGCGGTGATGCGGCTGTGGTCGCTGATCAGCACATACAGCCCGTCCTCGCCGAGCCGGTCGTGCACCAGGCCGAGCAGCGTGGCGTCCCCCGCGGGCAACGCCAGCACATAGGTGGGCACGCCTGTGCGCTCGGCGAGGGCGGCGATGTCCGGGGCGAGCGAGCGGGGCAGTCTGCGTGGACGGTCGGCCGAGACGTAGACCGGGTTCCGGCGCAGCTCCGCGGCCAGGCGCTCGGACTGGGTCGCGCCGTCGGCGGGCCGGCCGCTCGGCGTGGTGGTGGCGGTCACCCCGGGCGTTGCCGTGACGCCCGGCACGGTGCCCGGTTCGGCAGCGACGGCCGTTCCGGCGCTGCCGAGCAGCACGAGCGACGCGAGTGCCGTGCCCACCCGGGCCCCGAACGTCCCGCTCCGCCTCCGTATCCCTGACAGCGTCCGCATCGGCGCCTCCCCTGGTTCGGCCGGTCACTCTACCGGCGCAGGGTTCCGATGCGTACGGATACCTCCTGGTCCGGGCGGCGCGGGGCGGTCGGACCGACGGCGGCAGGGGCGGCCCGGCGAAGACGGCCGGGGTCGGGGCCCGGCCCTCTTCGGTCCGGCCGCCCCCTCTCTTCGCCCTCTCCGCGCCCCCTCTTCGCCCCGGTCCGTCGTCGTAGCCCGGGGGGGGGGGGGGGGGGGGGGGGGCGGGGGG